>CAYYQJ010000053.1:0-5619 GCA_964473775.1 uncultured Bacteroidales bacterium
AGGATTTCTATGCGTGAAAGTACTCATTTTTTTCTATTGCGGAATTTGGGTTTAAACATTAGGAAATTTTGTTCAGAAAGAAACAATTCTGTGTACAGACGCTCATCCATCAATCATTGCCTGGGCAAAAGACAAGCAATTAGAACATCATACATTTATTGCTTCAAAGAACCAACATATAAAGGATAAGTGTTACCATATTCAGCATATCAATTCAATAGACAACCTCTATGAAAGATGGATAATGCGATTTTACGGTGTTGCAACAAAATATCTTGAGCGGTATTTAAATTGGTTTGTTTTTCTTGAAAAAACTAAGAATGCAATTAATCCAATTCAAGATTTGCATAAGAACTTAGTATCTAATACAAACGCAATTAATCATTACAAATTAATTGAAACGAGATATGAAAAACTAATTTTTCTACAATCTAGTTAAACATAACCATTTTAAATTAGAAGCACGACCATTTAAAAATACTATTTTAATAATTGATTTTTCAGGTTAAAAACTGTTTCAGATAGAGTGAGTGTTTTCGATCATTGTTTGAAAATATTAGCTTTGAAAGTGCAAATTTAAAAATTCTTTTAGAAACACAATTCACTGAATTTTTATGTTTTTATCAACAATTCCCACAACTTACATTAGAAAATTCCTTTAAATATGTTTTAGGATTTATCCATGAGTATGTATTTTATTCTTTAGCCCCAGAATCTTGCATGACGTAGCTAGGGGCAAAAAGTTTCTTTTGGACATAGATGACTCTGATTGGTAAGATGGGTTATGATTATAGAAAGGCTTTGCTTTTCAGAATTGAAGAACTGAGGCAGGAACATCAGCCCAACAGAACTTAAACTAATTCGTGTAGCTTCGTGTCTTTTTTTGTGTAGTTTCGTTTAACTTTTTTTTACAATGTCTTGCGCTTTGCAGAAGTTAATGCGCGGTTTGCGGAAGATTATGTCTTTTCATGTTGTGAGTAAAAGATATTTATATTGTTACAGCAATTTGAGTTTTTTTTTGATGGGAAGGAGGAGAGTTTATAGGAATATGATTAATTGCAGTATGGCTTTGCGTGTGCTATGATTTTTCAGGTGTTTTAGGCGGATGAGTGGGATGGGAGGTGTTTTAAGAAGGATGATGACTTTTGGGATATAGAGACTGAGGCGGGAGATACTATTTTAACAGAGTGTTTCTATGTGTTCCTTGACCTCAGTGTTTTTTTTTATTAGTAATCCGTATTTAAATCCGTTATTCGTTATTCTAAAAAACGTATCAATTTAGCCACTCTTAAAATTAAATTAATACATTTGTATTCAGAAATTTTTGTTCAGAAATACAGAGTATGAAAAAAACTGTTTTTACCTTTTTTATTGTCATCATATCCTTGCTGCATGGTGTTGCACAAACCAATATCACTTTGAGCAATCCGCAGGTGTTGCAGGTAATCTCAGGGGCATATAATCCTGCAAATTATACAGCAACTACTGTTATTCAACATCCCGACTCTATTATTAAGGGTGTGGTTCATGATGTTTCAAAAGATACTTTGTTGAGCTATCTGAAAAAGTTGGATAGCTATTATAACCGCAATACAGGTTCTGACACGGTTTCGCAAACTCATGGAATAGGAGCAGTGCGGCGGTGGATTTACCAAAAATATGGTGAGTTTAGTGGCCTTTGCGAAAACCGCCTGCTGTTATCTTATCTCGATTTTGATGTAAGTGTATGTGGGCAAACCCACCATCGGGATGTGCTTGCCGTATTGCCCGGCATCGACACCAGTAATAAAGAAATATTGCTGATTGAAGGTCATTTTGATACACGCTGCCAGGGTGTTTGCGATACTGCCTGTTATTCGCCCGGTATGGATGATAATGGTTCTGGTGCTGTTTTGGTGATGGAACTTGCACGTATTATGAGTAAGTATAGTTTTAATCATACAATACTTTTTGCCAATGTAACAGGCGAAGACCAGGGGCTTTATGGCTCAACAGCTTTATCAACTTATCTGAAGAATAATAATATTAAGATTCGCTCGGTGTTTAATAATGACGTGGTTGGAGGTGTAATTTGCGGACAAACGTCTTCGCCACCTTCCTGTTCGGGTTTTAACGATATCGACAGCACCCATGTGCGCATTTTTTCTTATTCTTTGGCCAATGATACTACCAAAAAATCGACTCATAAACAGTTGGCACGATATATACAATTACATCAGGTAGAAAGAATCAATCCATTGCTCGTCACTCCAATGACTATTGATATTATGATATATGAGGATAGGGTAGGGCGTAGCGGCGATCAGATTCCTTTCCGTCAGAAAGGCTATACAGCCATACGCTTTTGTTCGGCTAATGAATATGGAGATGGCAGCGGCACTTATCCCGACCATCAGCATACCAGCGACGATATTTTGGGTAAGGATGTTACTATTCCTCCCGATGGCATAATCGATAGTTTTTATGTAAATTCGGGTTATCTTAAAAGAAATGCGATTATGAATGGTGTAAACCTTGGTTTGCTTGCCATTGCACCTCCTTCACCTACTCCGGATATTACAGTTCATGGCGATACGGTGAACATTGTGATGAAAAATACTGATTCAACTTACAGGCATTACAGAGTAGGCATTCGCAAGCACCATTCAGGTAGTTTGAATTTTGATACAGTTTTAACCTTTGTAAATACCACCTCATTTTTTATAGGAGGACTTTCGTCAAATACAAGCACTTTTATCAGTATAGCCAATGTGAAAAATAATGTAGAGAGTTTGTTTAGTGAAGAGTTTACCTTTCAAATTGCAGGCATAGAAACCAATTCGATGCAAAACTGGGGTGTCAAAACGCATCAGAATTATCCCAATCCATTTTCGGAGCAAACAGAAATTATTATTGAAGCATCTGATAATATCCAAATTAAAGATGCTGCTATCTGCATAACCGATTTGATGGGAAGAACTGTAAAATGTATTCCTGTTGAAATCAATCCAGGTACAAACCGCATTAAGATAAACAGTGAAGGCATGTCTTCAACGCTGTATTCCTATTCTTTGCGTTCAGCAAACAGGATTATCAGTATTGATAAGATGATGGTATTAAAGTAGAATTTGTTACAGTTTTTCTTCAACACATTACAACTTTTCTCTCAATTCAATCAGTTTTTCGACTACAGAAGGATCGGCAAGAGTAGTAATATCACCCAGGTCAGTAATATCTTTAGCAGCTATTTTTCTAAGAATTCGCCGCATTATTTTGCCAGAACGTGTTTTAGGTAAACCGGGAGCAATTAGAATAAAGTCGGGTACGGCAAACGCACCAATGTGTTGACGAACTTCGTGCTTTAGTTCACCTACAAGGTCGTCACTCAATTCATTATTGTCATTAAGAATAACATAAGCAAATATACCTTCGCCTTTAACTTCGTGAGGATAGCCTATAACTGCAGCTTCTGAGCAGAATGGATGCGAAACCAAAGCACTTTCAATTTCTGCAGAACCTAATCTATGACCGGAAACATTAAGCACATCATCAACTCTTCCTGTAATCCAATAATACCCATCTTCGTCTCTATGCGCACCATCACCAGTGAGATAATAGCCTTTATATTTTTCGAGATATGTTTGAATAAATCTTTGATGATCACCCTGAATAGTTCTGGCCATACCAGGCCAGGGATTCTTGATTGCCAATAATCCGGAAACATCATTCCCGAGGATTTCTTCACCTTCCTGTGAAAGTAAAACAGGTTCAATTCCGAAGAAAGGTAAAGTAGCAGAGCCAGGTTTTAAAGGTGTTACACCGGGCAAGGGGGTTATTAATATTCCACCTGTTTCTGTTTGCCACCAGGTATCAACTACATAGCACCTTTCTTCGCCAACCACTTCATAATACCATTTCCATGTTTCAGGGTTTATAGGTTCTCCAACAGAGCCCAATAAACGAAGACTGGAACGATCATATTTTTTTACAAACGAATCACCTTCACGTTTAATTGCTCTGATAGCTGTTGGTGCTGTGTATAATTGATTTATTTTTAATCTTTCAACCATCTCCCAATACCTTCCGGCATCGGGATAATTTGGTATACTTTCGAATAATACGGTAGTAGCTCCATTTAATAAAGGACCATAAACCACGTAAGAACGTCCTGTAACCCAACCAATATCTGCCATGCAAGCAAACACATCACCCTCTTTATAATCAAAAACATACTTGTGAGTTAATGTTGCATATAAAAGATACCCGGCAGTTGTATGCGACAAACCTTTTGGTTTACCTGTACTACCAGAAGTATATAACAAAAACAAGGTGTCTTCAGAATCCATGTGTTCAATCGGACAATAAGGACGTTCAGAATCCATAGCTTCTCTTAACCATATATCCCGCTGAGGATAAAAAGGAATTTTATTGCCAGTTCTTTTAGCAATAAAAACACGTTCAACCGAAGGACAAGCCATCACAGCTTCGTCAACCGTTCTTTTTAATGGAATTGTTTTTCCGCCTCTTACACCTTCATCGGCTGTGATAACTGCTTTACATTTTGAATCGTTAATACGGTCGCGTAGTGACTCAGCACTAAATCCTGCAAAAACTACGGAATGGACTGCGCCAATTCGGGCACATGCTAACATTGAATAAACTGCTTCGAGTATCATAGGCATATAAATAGCCACTCTATCGCCTTTTCTGATTCCGTGATGTCGCAACACATTAGCGAGTCGTGATACTTCTCGTTGTAGTTCTTTGTATGTTATTTTTTTTCCTTCTCCCGGTTCGTCAGCTTCCCAGATAATTGCAATCTGATCACCTCTTACTTTCACATGTCTGTCAACACAGTTTTCACAAGCATTTATTTTTCCTTCCAAAAACCAGGAAACAAGCCCCTCAGAAAAATCACAATCACTTACCATTTGGAAATCGTGTTGCCAATTTAATAAATCGTGTGCTTGCTTTTCCCAAAAAGCTGTTGGGTTTTTAATACTTTCGGAATAGATGTTATGATAATCTTCTAAGGTGCCAATATTCTCATTCTTTGCTGAATTGTTTTCAGGCATATAAAATTTGTTGTCGGTTTGTTTCATGTTTTTCTTGTTGTGAAGTTTCTTAATTTGATATTCCTGAAAAAGTTACCCGGGTTTTCGATAGTAAACCGTTTTGTAAAAAAGGAGATGATTATTGAAAACCTTTTTAAGGAATCTATCTTGTTTACAAATTTAGGCTGATTTTTTTATTAAAACGAAATTTATTGAGATTCTTGAGTTATCTCAATGGGTGAGGGGCTATAATCAGGTTGGGGTGTTACTCTATGGTTCACCACCAATTATCAGATGGAAAGACAAATCGAGGGAGAATGGAGGTTTGTACTGAACTTGATTTTATAATCTGTAGATAAAGGGAAAGCCTATTGTAGAAAGGATGTCGAGATCTGTTGTCTCGATGGCGATATTCTTTGTATCGATGGTGATATTTTTATATTCGATGTCGATATTCTTTGGTTCATTGTCGATATTCTTTAAATCAGTGGTGATATTTTTTAAATCAGTGGTGATATTTTTTGATTCATTGTCGATATTCTTTGAATCAATGGTGATATTTTTTGAATCACCGTCGATATTCTTT
>CAYYQJ010000053.1:5719-10932 GCA_964473775.1 uncultured Bacteroidales bacterium
CAATGGTGATATTTTTTGAATCACCGTCGATATTCTTTGAATCAATGGTGATATTCTTTGATTCACCGTCGATATTCTTTGATTCACCGTCGATATTCTTTGAATCAATGGTGATATTCTTTGATTCACCATCGATATTTTTTGAATCAGCATCGATATTTTTAGAATCAGCGTCGATATTCTTTGAATCAGCGACACCATGTAAATAAGTGTTGCTTATATTATTACAGCGATTTGAGGGTGTTTTTTGAGGGGAAGCAACATGGTTGAGGGGGGGATGGTAGGAAAAGTTAAATAACAATTATGAATTAAGATTTACTGTTTGCGATTTTGTAGGAATGAACTAACTCTAAAACCACAGACATGGAGCTTTAAATTGGAAACAACAAGGTGAGGACAGAATGAAAGCGGATAAGGCTGATTGGTATGATGAGGTATGATTTTGGAAAAGGCTGAGCCTATTTGGATAGACGGGCAGAGGTTGGAACGTCTGTCCAACGGAGTCTTAGAAAAACTAAGACTTTTTTTATATTCATCTATCTTCCAACCTTTATATCATAATTAAGTTGAACAATCCGCTTTAAAATGCATTGTGATTTTTTTAGGA
Source organism: uncultured Bacteroidales bacterium (assembly GCA_964473775.1). Taxonomy (GTDB): domain Bacteria; phylum Bacteroidota; class Bacteroidia; order Bacteroidales; family CAIWKO01; genus CAIWKO01. The sequence continues at coordinate 6,327 of CAYYQJ010000053.1, forward strand.
GAATCGAACTATAACAGCAATTACTATTTCATTAAATCTTTTAACTCCTGTTATGCTGAATTCAATATTCAGATTTCATTCTTTTTTGTATTTTTGCTTAAACTTTTCACCTATGAATACCTATCCTTTTTATCTGGCAGGCAACTTTACCGACTCCGATTACAAAATAATAATCAGCAATTCCTACACCAGTCAGGCAATTGCAGAAGTAGCTCTGGCTTCTGAGGTTCATCTGAATCAGGCAATTGAGGCCTCACAAAATGTGCAACAAGAATTGGCTTTGATGCCATCGTATATGCGTTATGAAATACTGATGCAGATAGCTGCCTTGCTGACCGATGATAAAGAAAGCCTGGCTAAAATACTGAGTCTAGAAGCATGCAAGCCTTTAAAACTCGCTTTGGGTGAAATGGACCGCGCAATTCAAACATTTATTGTAGCAGCCGAAGAGGCTAAACGTTTACCAAAAGAATATATCAGCATCGATTGGACTGCGCCGGGCAAAGGCAAAGAAGGGCTAGTGAAATATTTCCCTGTGGGACTGGTGGCAGGCATTTCGCCTTTCAATTTCCCAATAAATCTGGCGGTACATAAAATCGCACCTGCCATTGCTGCCGGATGCCCTATTGTGTTGAAACCATCTTCTTCTACTCCGCTTTCAACCCTTGAATTGGCACGGATTATTGACAAAACAAAACTTCCTAAAGGAGCCTTGTCGGTTTTACCTATGGATAGAAAAACCGGCAACCTGCTGGTAACAGATGACAGGTTTAAATTACTCACTTTCACTGGCTCGCCTGATGTGGGATGGAAAATGAAAGCCGATGCCGGAAAGAAAAAAGTGGTATTAGAACTGGGTGGCAATGCCGGTGTGATTGTTACCCCATCGGCAAATCTTCACAAAGCCATTGATAAATGCATAGTTGGAGCATTTTCTTATGCCGGTCAGGTGTGCATACATACACAAAGGATATTCGTACATCAATCGGTTTTTGATACCTTTACAAAACAGTTTATCGAAAAAACAAAGCTCCTCAAAGTAGGACCTCCTGATCATCCTGAAACAGATATTTCAGCTATGATTGATGAAAAAAATGCAATACGGGTGGAAACATGGGTGAATGAAGCTATAGAAAATGGCGCCATTCTTTTATGTGGAGGCCATCGCAACAATTCATTTTATGAACCTACCGTTCTTACCAATACCAAAAACATGATGTCGGTTTGTTGCTGCGAAGTATTCGGACCTGTGGTGGTAATCGAGCCTTATGCCGATTTCGAAACGGCTGTTGCCGCCATTAACGACAGCCGCTATGGTTTGCAGGCAGGCGTTTTTACCGACAGCATTGCAGAAATGGATTTTGCTTTCAATAATCTGGAAGTAGGCGGATTGATGATAAACGACATCCCCACATTCCGGGTAGATCACATGCCTTATGGAGGTGTAAAAGACTCAGGTTTAGGGCGCGAAGGCGTTAAATACGCCATTCTTGATATGATGGAACCACGTCTGATGGTTAAGGGTTAAATCAACGACATCCATATAGTATAAGGTTCTCTGCATTATGTAAACGGAATATCGACTCCTGTTAATAAATTTCATTCAGAAGAGAGCTTCCTCTATCAGAATTCTTCTTTCTCTATAAATTAATAGTATTTTTGTAAAAAAAATTATGAAACTTGTTTTCGCAACCAACAATCTGCATAAGCTAAGCGAGATAAGGGATATTTTAAAAAATACCCCCATCGAAATATTAAGTCTGAAGGATATAGCTTGTTTTGATGAAATCCCTGAAACAGCCGATACCCTCGAAGGCAATGCCTTGCAAAAAGCACAGTTTGTTTTCGACAAATATAATATCAATTGTTTTGCCGATGATACTGGCCTCGAGGTGCAGGCTTTAAATGGCCAACCGGGTGTTTATTCTGCACGTTATGCCGGCGAAGGATGCAGTTTTGATGATAATATCGACAAGTTATTGCTGAATATGAAATCGTTCGAAAACCGTAATGCCTCTTTCAAAACCGTAATCTCATTGATATTGGATGGCGAAAAACATTTCTTTTCAGGCGAGGTAGCAGGAAAAATTCTTACGGAAAGAACAGGCACACATGGCTTTGGTTACGACCCCATTTTTACACCCGATGGCTACCATCAGTCTTTTGCCGAAATGGATGCTGCCACAAAAAACAGCCTAAGCCACCGCTATCATGCCACCAAAAAATTGACAGAGTTTTTAATCAATAAAATCGGATAACTCATGAAAATATTGTTATTAGGTTCGGGAGGGCGAGAACATACTTTTGCCTGGAAACTAGCTGCAAGTCCGCTGCTTACCAAACTTTTTATTGCTCCCGGCAATGCAGGCACAGCTCTGCATGGTGTAAATGTGAATTTGCAGCCCACCGATTTCGAAGGCATTCACACGTTTGTAATAAACAACCACATTGATTTGGTTTTGGTGGGCCCCGAAGACCCTTTGGTGTTGGGAATCCATGATTATTTTCTTGCTCATGAGGATATCAAAAACATACCCGTAATCGGGCCTCAAAAAGACGGCGCTCAACTGGAAGGCAGCAAAGATTTTGCAAAAGCTTTTATGATTTCGAACAACATCCCTACAGCCGCATACAAGACTTTCAACAAAGAGAACATACAAGATGCATACCAATTTATCGACCAATTAAATGCTCCATATGTTTTAAAAGCCGATGGCTTGGCAGCCGGAAAAGGTGTGGTGATTTTGCACGATGCCTCTGAAGCAAAAGCTGAATTGAAACGAATGTTGATTGACAATAAATTCGGCACGGCAGGCAACAAGGTGGTTATCGAAGAATTTCTGGATGGCATCGAGCTATCAGTGTTTGTGATAACCGATGGCATTTCTTATAAAATATTGCCTGAAGCCAAAGACTACAAGCGAATAGGCGAAGGCGATACAGGCCCCAACACAGGCGGCATGGGAACTGTTTCCGGTGTCCCTTTTGCCGACCACGAATTTATGAAACGTGTAGAACAACGCATCATCATCCCCACCATTCAGGGATTACAAAAAGAAAACATAATATACAAAGGCTTTATTTTCATTGGTTTGATGAATGTGGCCGGAAACCCCTATGTGATTGAGTATAATGTACGCATGGGCGACCCCGAAACCGAATCTGTTTTACCACGTCTGAAAAACGATTTTATAGAAATACTTCAGGCTATGGCTAACGAAACTTTACAAAAAATAAACATACAAATTGATGAAAGAGTAACCGCAACCGTAATGCTCGTTTCCGAAGGCTACCCGGGCTCTTACCAAAAGGGAAAAGAAATAACAGGTTTAGAGGATGTTCTCGAAAGCATCATATTCCATGCAGGAACCACATCCAATGAGGCCGATAAAGTAATAACAAGCGGAGGACGAGTGATGGGCATCACTTCTTATGGAAAAACACTCGAAGAAGCGCTCTCAAAATCATACAACAACATAAATAAAATAAATTTCAGCGGCAAAACCTTTCGCTGCGACATAGGCTTGGATGTTTTAAAATATAAACCCTAAAAAGTGTTTCTTCGAATTTTCAAAGGCAATACCATAGTTCAGATTGTTATCTTGCTGATAACAATTATACTGCTATGGTTTCCGGCATTCAGTCGTTCTTTTCCCATGCCTGCCCCGGAACTCATTACTCCTGCCTATGGATTCACTTATAATTTACTCATTCACTCACCGGTTTGGACAATAATCATTGCTCTACTGCTCCTTATGGGAGGTGCTTTATTACTCAATCTACTACTTACCGATTTCGGACTCACACCCCGCAACTCCTATCTTTCGGCCTTCATCTACATCATTCTGATGAGTTGCTCAAACAACTATCTCACCCTACATCCCATATTAATAATCAACATCATGATTATGATTCTTCTGCGGATGATTTTTCTGGCCAACCAAAGAGAAGACTCATTGAAAGAAATATTTACCTCAGGCATCATTGCCGCCTTATGCTCCTTATTTGCATTTAAATCCGCCGGACTCTTTTTCACCGTATTCTTGTTTCTTATCATACTGCGTATTTATAGCTGGCGGCAGTGGGTAGCCAATTTTTTTGGCTTCATCACCGTTTATCTTTATGTATTTTCGTGGTACCTCTTCACCAATCAGCTCAAACCCAAACTCTATTTATACAAATCTGTCATACAAAGCCTTCGTCTCTTTCATTGGTCATTGCATTTATCGGTTTATGAATACATACTTACAGCCATCATTCTTTTTCTACTATTGATTTCCGTAATCAGTTTCCTGTTCAATGTCAGCGAAAAACTTATCAGCATTCGCCGCATCACCCTGGCCTTATTATGGTTACTTATCACCATGCTGGCCTCCACCCTATTTTATATCACCAATCCTATTTTCGACTTTCTTTACATCATCTTGCCCGCATCCTTAATGATGATACTCTATCTCAACAACCTGAAAAAGTCGTTCTTCGCCGAATTGTTAATAGTATTTATACTCGTAGCCATTATTTTATTCAGAATTTAAACCAACATGAAAAAAAGTAACTAATCATAGTGAGAATCTGGAATAATCCAGAGTTATAAACCTTGTATGAA
>CAYYQJ010000054.1:0-10757 GCA_964473775.1 uncultured Bacteroidales bacterium
TACCGATTGTTTAAAATAATCCCATTCTTCAATATTCATCCATTCAAAAGCATTGCCTTTGTTTAATGAGATATTATTCTGCTTAAAAAAATGTTCGCACTCGAGCATCTGAGAATTATAAGCGTTGCTGTCGATCATGTTCATATTAACAGCTTCAATCATTCTTTCGGCTAAAGCTACATTTTGATGCTGTAAAAAGGCTTTGTGTATGAGTTGGGCATTTAAGGGATAATATTGGTTTATCACAAATAGCTTTGAATAAAAACGTGCAATGCGTGAAACCTGGTTGGTTGAACTGTCGTTTTTCAGGGAGATGTCGTTTTCATTGTCCAGCTTTTGAAAATAACGGTCGTTATAATCAACTGCACCCGGGTCGTTGAACAGGTGCAATTTAATCCCGATAAAAGCTGAAGTCAATACAAAGCCATTCAGTGCAAACAACAGTATGAGTGAAATGACGGTGTATTTGATTACTTTATTTTGTTTAATTTTTTTAAACATGTTTTGGGTTCTTGTTTTTTATTTTTTCCTGATGCCTAGTATATTTGGCATGGTTCGTATTTCAACATTATCGTCGTTAGGATTGGAGTAGGAAACGTAGCTTCCGAATTTAATCATTTCCGTTTCCTGAGTTTTAACATATAGCGATGCTTCGGGGCCTCCTTCGAGATACATGGCGGTTTGAATATTTAGTGAGGGTTTAAGCATAAAGTTGATCATCTCATTGGCATTATATGGCGAGCGGGAAAACAGGAACAATACATTCCCTGATTTATCCATGGCTAGAAGTGTCATGCTACATTTCAAAATGGGTTTCTTTTTCCAAAAAATGGGCTGACGGTTATTATCAATCAATCGTATGGATTGAAAGCAAGAATTATAATGCTTTACAATGCTTTTCCAATCCTGATTCACCATGTCGATAATCTGAAATGCAGGCACAGAATCTGTTTTTCTGTTGAAAACGGCCATTGCATTAAAGCCATCTTTTAGAACAGGATTGTTGATGTGTTTATAGTTTTGCATAAAACCGGTAGCGCTTTTATGATCTTTCAAAGAGTACATACCGGCATTGATTCCTGCAATTAGGTTGGTAGTATCACACCATTTTTTCAGGGTTCTTTGATTGCTGTCGAATTCTTTTGCAAGCACCAGATTGAAATCAAAATACTTTGGGTTTATTTTTAAGATGCTGACTTTCGAATCGGCAAATTTTGAAACGTGAGGTCCGCTAATTTCAGTAAAATCCAGACCTGCAAGCAATGTTTTCCATTGAATAAGCGGAGGGTCATCATTTTTTAAAGGACTCTTTCCTGAAAAAAACACAAGCAACACCAGCAGTGTAATACCGTATTTTACAATTTCTTTAGTCCGCAAATATGACATCATTATTCAATTATATTTTAAAACAAAACAGATTGTTGCAGCTTAATAGAATTAAACAACAGCAATCTGTTCTGAAAATTAAAGGCAATTTTGCTTATAAATTAGCAATTATTGCATCGGCCATAGCCTTGGTTGAGGCAGCACCCTGATTCACTACATCAGGTGTTCCTTTCATTTTCATCATATCGTAAGCTCTTACTTTTCCTTCAGCCACTACTTTAGAAACTGCATTTTTAATACGGGCAGCTTTTTCAGTTTCGCCAATATGTTCCAGCATCATCACTGCCGAAAGCACCATAGCAATAGGATTAACAATAGAAACAGGATAATCAGCATACTTTGGTGCCGAGCCGTGGGTAGGTTCAAAAACAGCTACTTCAGGTCCGATATTGGCACTACATGCAAATCCTAATCCACCAACTAAACCTGCAAATCCGTCGGAAACGATATCGCCAAACATATTTCCTGCTACAATTACATTATAGTTTTCAGGATTCTTGGTCAACCACATCATCATGGCATCAATGTTTACATCTTCTACCCAAATATCCGGATATTCGTTTTTCGACATTTCCTGAGCAATTTTAAGCATCATGCCCGAAGTTTCTCTGATTACGTTTGGTTTTTCGCAAACGGTTACTTTTTTATATCCATGACTCTTGGCATATTCAAAAGCTGCTTTTACGATACGGGTGGTATATTTCTTTGTGAAAATACGTGTAGAAACAGCCAGTTCAGGACGTGGACACCATGCAAAGTTGTCGCGGAATTTAGGGTGTGTCATCAGTGCATCATACACCTGATCTCCAGGGTTAGTCCATTCAACGCCACCATATAATCCTTCAGTATTCTGACGGAAAATCATTACATCAACCACAGGTTCTTCTACTGAAGTTCCGGTACCTCTGCGAATAAAATTCAAAGGATTGCTTGGGAAAGTTTTACATGGACGCATGCAAAGATCCAGATCGAAATGCTGACGCATGGCCACTATAGGGCTGTAATACTGAATATTTTTTCCCTGCAATTCAGGGGACAACTCTGAAGCAGCTTTGTCTTTAGGTTTTGAGGTTATCGCACCAAACAAACCTATTTTGTGTTCTTCTAATAGTTTAATAGTTCTGTCAGGAAGTGGATTGCCTTCTTTGCACCAAAATTCCCAGCCAATATCGCCGTTTACATAATTAGCTTCAAATCCAACAGCGTCTAATACGCGAATACATTCATCCAAAACTGGTTTTCCAATACCATCTCCTGGCATTGCTACAATAGTTCTTTTTGCCATAATCTTTTGTTTTTTTAGGTTTATTTTTATTTAAAAACGTGGCAAAATTAGTCAAAATTCTATTCCAAAAAAGAAATCCAAAAAAAAATTCTTGTAAGCAAACAAGTTGATAATGTTTGCTTTTCGAATAATGAAATATGAATACACTCTACTTTTTTACTTTTAACCAACAAAATTGTAATAACTAACATCAAAAGATGTAATTTTACTTTCTAAAAACAAACTGAAATTATTATGAAAGCATCCATTTTTAACTGCTATCTGGCATTAATCCTAATTCCGGTAATTTTCCTGAGTTCCTGCACTCAAAAACCCAATGAAAAAGGCGAATATGTTATTAAACCCAATAAAACCTCAAAAGAGGTTCATATAAAATACACCAACAATGGCAACATCGATTACATACAAGAATATGGCGATGGCACTCCTTCGGGTGTTTTTCTTAATTTCAAAAAAGGAAACATAAAAGATATTTCCACTATTAAAAATGATAAAGGTAATGGCTGTGGAGTTGTTTTCCATAACAATGGAATGTTGAACAATTTTGGTCAATATGTCAATGGCCAAAAAACAGGTTGGTTTTATGTTTTTGATAAAAACGGTGACCTCAGTGGCAAACGCGAATATGTTGCTGTAAACGGAAAAGAATACCTCAATCAATGGGTAGATTATAAACCCGATGGCAGCATAGAACGTTTTACCAGCAATTACATTGTTGTGACGCCTGTAAAAGATACCATTGCGTTGAATGAAGAATATAAATTGAATATCAGTCTGGAAGCCGCCTTTTTTAAGCAATATATGGTTCTTGTTACAGGACCCTTCGACCCAAATTACAACTTACCTGCCGGAGCAAGTTGCGATACCATCAAATCCAAAGATTTTGCTGCAGTCTATAAAACCAAAGGTATTAAAAAGGGGAAAAACACCCTTCGTGGGATGGTACTCGATTTGCGTCCCGATGCCAACGACCCCAAAAAGATCAGCATTCGCAAAATCTATTTCTCTCACGAATACCGTGTAAGATAATTTGGAAACCCTCTTCAGGCTAATTATCAATACTACTAAATGCATTTTAACACTATTTCACAAAAAAAATCCTATAGCTTCTCACACTTATACTAATTTTGTCCCAATATTTTTATCATGGGATTTATTGCAAAAACAATTCTGAAATCAATTGGCTGGAAAATGGTTTATTCCATTAACGAGCCTGTGGGCAACTGCATACTGATAGTAGCTCCGCATACAAGTTTATGGGATTTTATTCTTGGACGTATTGCCTTATCTTCAATGAATCACAAGGGTAAGTTTCTTATCAAAAAAGAAATGTTTCGTTTTCCGTTCAAGCACCTGCTTACATGGTTTGGAGGCATTCCGGTAGATAGGGGACATGGAAACAGGGTAGTGAAACCTTTGGTAGAAATAATAAATAAATCCCAAAAATTCTTCCTTATCATCACTCCTGAGGGCACACGTGCCCGCACCGAGAACTGGAAAAAAGGGTATTATTTTATTGCCATGGCAGCACAAGTGCCTATTTTGTTGGGATATATCGACTATACCGAAAAAGTTTGCTGTATATCCAAAGTGCTGCATCCCTCCGGAAATTATGAAGAAGATTTTAAAATAATACAGGACTTTTATCGTGGCCGAAAAGGCCGACATCCTGAGAGGTTTAATTTGTCGTAATAGAGTTAGGAGAAATCAAAAAGAATGAAGATTTCTTTGGTAAAAATTTAATTTTCTGATTGGTTATCACAAAATTAGAACAACAACAATTGTATCTGTAAAATAGTTTTATATCCCAAAAGTCTCATTAATCATAAGGCTACTAAGCCAAATAATGAAGAAACAGCAGCTTTAGAAATCGGTCACAAAATTTGCAGAAGCCCAATCTTTATCTTCCAAACAAACAACTACTTTTGGTTGGTTTAAGAACTATTTTATTCTAAACTTTTACTCCCCAATCACCATTTTCTTAACAATCTTGTTATTGCTGTTGCTTATTACCACATAATAAACTCCGGATTCAAGATTGGAAGTGTTGTAATGATAAACTGAAGAGCCAACCGATTCAGAGTTAAGCGAAACATCATCCAACTTTTCACCCAACATATTATAAATACTAATGGAAGAAGGCTGAATAGCCCCTGACAACACAATATTTACTAATTGATGATTGGATGGATTGGGGTAGATAGTAATGTTGCTGTTGTCATCATAAGAATGAATCCCTGCGTCATTTACCACCACAATTTTTTTCTGATAAGGCACATAATTATAGGCAGTAGCCGTGATTAAAATACTATCGCCAACATTCAAAGCAGGAAGACTCAGATGCACCGCATTGCCAGTAACTTTACCTGTTGCAAGAATTTGATGATTTAGCGTAAGACATATTTCAGCCCCATTTAATGTAGAAGTTATGAGAAAATTGGTATCAGCCATCTGTCGTATAAAATTGGGATGTGAAACGCATATATACTGAGGATTATCCGTACGAACCATCAGCGATGGATCACCGAAAATAGTCCAGGTATCAGTCATATCATAATCGGCATACGAATCGTTCATCTTAAAAACTCCGTTTACAGACAGTCCTCCAAAAGTTCGTTTAATATTGTTTGTATAACTCTCTGTGAGAATATCCACCATTTCATCCTGAGCATCCATAGGCGGATTCCAGCTTTGGTTGATGGTCGACATAAAAGTTGCAACGGCTCCAGTGGGTTGCCCGCCGCTTGTAGCTCTGAGCCATGCTTCTGCAAAGCAGGTTCCTGCCGTAAAATTGCCGTTTACACAAGCCACTGACCATATAAAGGGCCACATATCCGTATTGGTCAAGGCAGCCACATCCGTGTTTGAAAATCCTGTCGTCACAAACTGATTATCTGAACCATGACCGCAATAAGTTATAATCCCACTGCCTTTGGTTATTTCGGTTGACAATTGATTAGCAGTTGCATAGCCTGTAGCATCCACACCACCCTGATCACCATCAAAAAGTTCCGCTCTGCTTAAATAAGTATAGGCTGTTAGTTTATCTAACATGTTTCTCTGATGCTGATAGTCGTATTCATTGTCATCACCGGGGCCCTGATCCGAGCCAATACCTACACAATGATTGAATTTTCCGGTAGCCACCTGAGGATTTCTTTCATAAGAAATGGTTCTATTCACCTGAGTGGTAACCTGAGTTACATTTTCGGCAGAGAAACGACCTACGAAGATTTCCTGAAAATGGTCAGCGCCTGCAATATATCCATAAGAAGGATCAGAACCACCTCCTGCAACAGTGAAGGTGGGACATTGTGCCACATCACCCACAAGTAACAAATAGGTCAATCCGTTTGTATTATAATAGTTGGTCACATAAGCTTTTATAGCAGCTGCTGTTGAACCTGCTGTGCTGATTCCAACCATGGTGGTAGGAATGCCTTCATCATTTTTCCAATCAACCAAAGGCTGCATGGCACTCATAAAAGCATCGTAGCAAATAATCAGCATGTTTCCTTGTTCTTCAAGAGGAGTATACTTATGATTTGCAGCATAATTCAGAAAATGACCGCCATAAATGTTGCTGAATTCTTTGTTTACAGAATTCAAAGAACTCATTCTGACAAAAGGATTCACCACAGGAACAGCATTTGTAGCATGAACATTCACTGTCAGATTGTTATAAACCCTCAATACTTTTGTAACAGGATTGTATTGAAACGGATAAGTAATCACAGTTTGTCCTCTAAAATCTCTTAAAATATAAGGGTCGTTCATCGAAACCAGATTGCCCGGATAGAATTGATTTTGCGTGTATTCCGGTCCATAAACATAAGGAACATCAGCAGGATTGATATCCCGTGTAAAATTTCCTTTCGAAGGCGCAATAATAATGTTTGGATAATCAACATAATTCGAATAAGTTACCACTGCTTCCATTTGCTGATTGTCAGGAATAATCACAGAAGTGGTTATCTTAGGCAAATCCGGTGCTCCCGCCTGCAAAATTGGCGTGGCATCTTCCACACTTAGGGTGTTTTGAATCCCCGAAGGTGTGGTTACATCATGTAGATAGAAACCTTTCAAATCAACTGTAAAAGACGAATTCTGTATGTTGGCAGAAACCAGACTTATTTTTACAGGAGAAGGAAATGCTGACCCAATATTGGTCCAGGTTTGTGCATAGATTTGAAAACTAAACAGAAAACAAATCAGAAGAACAAGAGTTCGTTTCATTTTTCTTTATTTAATGACCACAATTTTTTGAGAGAACATGCCCGATTCGGTGCTTAATGAAAGATAATAAACCCCTGCAGTATATTTACCCATATTCATAAGGATATCATACTCACCCTGATTTTTACTTTGATTATCAATAATCTTTTCAACCAATCGGCCATTAATATCTATTAAACTTAAACTGATAACTCCGGCTTTATTCAAATTAAAACTGATATGCGACATGCCATTGGCAGGATTTGGACTGCAAAGCAAAGATGCATTGTTCTTAGCAATTTCATTTACCGAAGCTTCTACCTTAATTGAAGGTGGGAAAATGATAAAATCCAGATATCCACAATCATCACCACCACTCAGTGAACCATCTTTTTTATATTCCCACTTATATTCATGATGACCTGTAGAAACCTGATACGCTGATTTCGACCAGGCATTATTTACTCCCGACCATTGGTTTTGTAATACACCATCTATAGAGAAACTCAGGTAGTCATAGTTTAGTTCTGAAGATGTTTTTTGCCAGAACGAAAGGGTGTCATGTGTAGAAACATCCATGGCAATGGATAAAATAGAAGATTGTCCATCAGTAATCAAGCCTGATTTGGCGCTATATAAACCTTCGTAAGGGGCTGTGCCAGTAATAATCCATGGAACATCGCCACCGTTTTGCCAATCAAACTTAGTGAAATTATGGGTCTCAAAATCTTCCATAGCCTGTCCAACAGAAACTGTATAGAAGTTGATTTTCACATAAGCACCCGATTGGAACACATATTTGAACACAAGCACTGCAGTATCAGGCAAAGTGGAAGCTATTGTGATAGGGAAAGTAGCATTAGCCGCAGAAAGCTTGTTCAACGTATTGAAATTAAAGTTTCCGTTATTTACCGTAACATAAGGACTGGTACAAGTCAGTGTGCCTGTGGTGTTCAGCGCATTGCTGTGACCATTATTCAATGATTGAATAACAATATTGATGGCCTCTCCTGCATCTATCGCTCCGTTATGATTTCCGGCAGCATCGTCAATGCTAAAAGTACCAATGGCCAGTTCAGGGGCATTGATTTTTAAGTTGAAAGTAGAATTCCACGTATTGCTGGCATTGTCGGTAATCGTCATATTAAAATCGGCAATGTGTTGGTCAGGAATATAATTGCTGGTAGTGAAAGCATAAGCAGCCGTTTGGGTAGAAGCTCCTTGTGATGCAATGTTGCCCCACGATTGGGTGTTGTCGGTAACATTAAGATAAGGGTCTGTCGATGTAATGGTCGCATTAACACCCTGAGCTGTTGCCGCTCCAAAGTTCTTTAAGGTAACATCAAGCTGCACATTTTCGTTATAATCAACCAAAGTATCTGCACCACTCACATGGTTTTTGGTATAAAGCACATAAGGTCCGCTGGGCGAAGCCACCACCACAGTTCCAATATAGGGTTGTCTGTTCTGACAGGTAACCACCACATTGGCATTACCGGGAGTATTGATAGGTGTCAAATTCAAAGTTACATTACCCAACGAATCCGCCAAAGCAGCACCATACAACACACCATTTTGCGAAATGGCAGCATAGCAATAAGGGGCATTGGTGGTAATATTAAAAATAGTAGAACCTAATGGCATCAAAGAGTTATACGAAACCGTCATTGGGTCGGGCACAGAATAATAAACCATCAGCGAAGGGTCGCCCATCAGGTGATAAATTTCCCAATAATAAGAAAAACTTGAATTTCCCGATTGGGTAACTGCCAGATTTCCTGCCGAAACCATTTGTCCCTGCGTTACATACCAGTTGCCAAACAATTCACCATGATCGTGAAAGGTTCTGTCATAACCGCCAAGAGTGGCTGCCGAATACGTTGGATGCAAAGGAATGCCTGATTTGTAGCCCACACCCCAATAATAATCTTCATCCCAATAAGTATTGTTTGAACCTCCTATATAACCCAGGGCACCTTTTCCTTCAGCTCTCAGCAATGCTTCACCAAAACAAATCGGTTCGTCAAATTTGTTCGTAACACAACAATTCCCAATCATCAATGGATATTTGTGCGCATTATGTAAGGTAGCAACATCGGTCACATTAAAAGGCGGATTAGCCCAACCGTCGGAACCACCGTGTGCGGTGTAGTTGGCAAAACAAACTCCACGACTAACATCCTGAATGATTTGTGATGCGCTGCTTGCCGAAACTGCAAATAAATATGTGTTGGAATAAAGGCTGTGTGCTGCATTAAAATAATTGTCGGTACCATAATTAATTTGTCCGTCGCCATGCGTAGGCCCGTAAGTGGGGTCTTGTCCGGCAATCATCACACACGAATCTAAAAACGTTTTCACAGGCATCAGATATTGTTCATACTCCATCGTTTTGTCAATCTGAGGTTTCAAATCAGCATTGTTGGTAGCCGAAAATCTGCCATAATACACCTCTGGCAAAAAATCTCCTGTATATTCACAATAGTAAAGGTCAGAAACATGCGAGCCTTCTGTGCCTGCAAATGAAGGCAGTTGCTCCACATCTCCCACAAACAACACAAACGAAGGAGCAGGGTCGCTCAAAGTTGCTGAAGTATATAAACCTTGCAAATAAGCTTTTATAGAAGTGGTTGTATTTCCCACCGCAGCATTATTGGTGTAAGCTTCCACCACAGTAAATCCCTTTTTTGTTTTCCATTGCACAAATGATTGCAGTTGAGCCTGAAACATAGGATCAGAAACAATCACGTATTTTACTGGATACTTGGTGAAATTCGACTTGTTGGTAATTTCTTTATAATTAAGAAACTTATCAAACGAAGCTTCAAAATAAGGCGAAAAATACTTTTGTTTTTGATTCACAGTAGCTGCAACATCAGCATTTTCGAAAACAATTTCCACAACCATACTGGTGTAAACCCTCAGTTGGTTTTTTGCAGGATTGTAAAGAATAGGCGCAATTTCCAGCCTGCCCACATTCACTCCCCGCATGGTACCCACAGCCGTAACACTCGCCAGGTCGTGAGCCACAAACTGATTCAGAGAATAGGTGGCCGCATTGTACTTAAATTCAGCTTTAGCGGGGTCGTCGCTCTTGGAAAGCGAAGGCTGATAAGGCATCACAGGATACGTAATACCCAAACTGCCGATATTGATATCAACATAAGTCGAACTCTTAATATTCATCCTGATAGTAGCACCCAAAGGAATCTCAATCAGATTTTTAAGCACAGGTAATTTAGGCTCTCCGGCCACATTGGTGTTGCCATAATCTGCAACAATCAACTCAGCAAAAAGTCCTTTTTTGGTATTTACCTTTAGCTCTTTTAAATCGGTTAGCGATAAAACATTTTCAACAGTCAGTTTGTTGTAAGTATTTTCTTTAATCGTTAAACGGCTGTTTGGCTTATCAGCATTCTGTGAAAATGCAGCAAAGCTGATAAACAGAAAAGTAAGAATAAAATTTGCTCTTAAAAAAGTATAGAATGGCTTCATAAAAGATTGGGTTGGTTAAATTTTATGTAAAAGTAGAAATAATAATGATTCGCGAAGCAAATTTAAGGTGATTTAACAGAACTTATCAAATAACCAAAGCCCGAAATCCAAACTCCCAAAACTAATAACCGCTTCAAAAACTTTTCCCTATTCCTTCTTCCCTCTTCTCTCATTTGGGCGCCCCCTTTCAGGTCAGGCTGTCCGTTCCAAGTCCTCGCGGCGGTGCAAACTCCCTGTCATTTAATCAACTTCATCGCCGCCGCTGTGGGCTTTACTCTTCCATCCTTGGCGCTCTTGCCAACATCTTGCCAATTTCAAACTGTATTGCGGTCAAACGTCGCAAACTGTCTTTCATAGCGCCGTAGGTGCGACATAT
>CAYYQJ010000055.1:0-10709 GCA_964473775.1 uncultured Bacteroidales bacterium
AAGAAAAACTGATAAGGGCCATTAGCCTTGTTTCAAATTGATATAATGATGTTTAGATGTTGATGTATGGGTGTTTCGGCACCCTAAATGGCTTTGCCACGGCCTGCAATCAGAGTGTGATTGCCTGCAATGAGAGTGTGATTGCCTGCAATGAGAGTGTGATTGCCTGCAATGAGAGCGTGATTGCCTGCAATGAGAGCGTGATTGCCTGCAATGAGAGTGTGATTGCCTGCAATGAGAGTGTGACGGCCTGCAATAAGAGCGTGATTGCAGGAGATGCTGAGCAAAAAATCGGGGTTAAGCTATTACATGTTGGCAGTAGCAATCCTATTATTGGCTCAGGATTCCTCACCATTTGAAATAGGGTACGCATACCAGAGCTCTATTTTAGAATCCTCCTCAGGTTTTAAATCTTCATCACTTTTATAATAATAAACCTGAAAATAAAGAGGCGATGCATCACTTTTCGGATACATCGCCTCTCTAATACAAATGGCAAAAACTGCCCTTCTATTCTTTCAAATCATAAAATGCAATAAATCCGCCCCTGGTTTTCATTTTCATTCCTGTGCCTGTTACAAAATAACGGGTACTGCTCAATTGTTGCATGGTGGTTAAATCGGCACGGGTGCCATCTTCTCCAATCTTATAAATAAACGATTTTTTGATATTGCCTTCAGCATCAATTTTTGCCTGAGCCAAACACAAACTGTAATCAGATACAAAACGTAGTTTCTTACTTGGTTTTTCTGTAAAAATGTTTTCCATATAATCGTAATAGAAAAGAACTGCTTCCCCGTTTGAATTAAATACACGACAGAAATATGGATAAAAAGCACTACCGCTTGCCGTACTTTTTTCTATCATTTTAATCCATTCTATATTGCCTTCCAAATCTAATTTGATTAGCGAAATGCTTTTCACATAATAAGTGGTTGAACTGGATGTTGACGAACTACGGGTAACAGAAATGCGATATTCGCTAACATATAGCATCCCATCTTTTAGCATCAGCAAATCGGAAGGTCCGGACAGATATGTTGGCAGAGAAGTTTTCAATTTGGGATACTTTATGAGCAAGGTTTTATCAATAGGAATGATTTTCGCCACCGTTTCGCTTTTAGCAGCATTGAGGTCGATATCAAAAAAGAAAAGATTCTTTTTAGAGTTTGAGTTTTCTATGTAGTTTAATCCGGCAATATAAAAATGACCGTTTTTGGTAATCACTTTCTCCCAGCCAAACCTATCATTCAAACATTCTTTGCGTGCAATAATTCTAAAAGAACCGGGGCTATCGAATCTAACCACAAAGATTTCGGGCTTAATCTTTTTCATTCTATACCCGCTGGTAGTTGCAATCATATAAAGCTTATCTTTTATAAATTCGAAACTATAATTTGTTATGGGAACATCTTTTCCAAAAATATCTGTTAATCGTATGGAATCGTTATACACAATGTTGAGGTTCTTATCAAAAACATTCACATAATGCATCACAGGAGTTTCTTTAAAAGGTTTTGCTTCGGCTTCAAGCACTTCATGATTAATCACAATCATGTGGCTGCTGTCGTATGAGTTATAAACAGAAGGAATACCCTGAAACTTATTTTTTTTTCCATGTGTGGGATATAAATAAACTTTAAGAGGATTCATCTGCGCATCGGCTATCACCAGTTTGTTGTCTTTATGATACTGCGAAAAAGGATTTTTATTTTCGTCGGTACTACCATAAACAATGGTAAAATTCTGAAATCCTTTAACTGATAATTCGTAAGGAGATTCAGTAGGAACGCCCTGCTCGTCATATTTGCTCAGATCGGCATTGAAGGTACGCACAAAAATCTGATTTTTGACAGCCTGAAAGGGTTTCATTTGAGGAATGGTAAAAATGGCTTTAAAAGCACCTTCTGAATAATTATAAAAATACCTGAAGATGTAATCGTCTTTGACGTTATCAATCTGAACCCAGTCCAATCCTTTTTGGGCCGACAGGTTAAACACAACAAAGGCAAGCAAAACGAAAGTGATTATTTTTTTCATGAGATTAAATATTAGTTTGAGGTGACAAATATATAATTTTTACTTCGTGCTGATAAAAGTTTGAAAAAAAATATTTTTATCAGCAAGAGAGGTGATTGTTGAATGCTTACATTTTTCGTTTGTTGCATTGCATGAGAACAGAAGTTTGAAGGCTGAAGTAATGCTTTTGATAATACCTGAACATATTGGCGAGCCTCAAAAATAAATAATATAATAAATAATAACTCTAAGAATTTTAATAACTACCTCTTATATCCATCGTAAAATTCTGCCTGTTTTTCATTAAATTCCGGCTCAACATCTATTTTATTAGATTGGTTTGATAAGTATTTATAGTTTTGTACTGCCAAATAAAGTTCAACTTCTATTTTACTGTAATAATAAAAGATCTGTAAATAATGAAATCGTCTGTAAATAAAATTCCTGTCTTATTAATTCATATAAGCTTGTGGATATTTATATTCATTTTCCCTGTTGTCTTTATTGATTACAGCCGGTCGCATCCTCCCATCCTGAACAATCTATTTGAATACATTCTTACCATTGGTTTATTTTATATTAACTTTCTGGTTCTTATAAAAAGATATCTTTTTAAACGCAAATACGTTGTTTTTACACTAATAAACTTATTATTGATACTCGTTTTGTTTGCAGCTAATTATGGCTATTTTATGAAATTCGATCCCATGTTTAATGGCAATATGATTGACGAAGGACACAATGCAATGTTCGACATAGATAAAAAAGGCATTCCATTTGATTTGTTTTTAGTCAGAAATCTGTTATCATTTTGTTTATCGATTGGAGCGGCAGTAGCCATTCGCTCAACCCTGCGATTGAAGGAAGAAGAAGCTTTACGTAAAAAAATAGAGAATGAACACTTGAAATCGGAGCTCACCTATTTGAAATACCAATTGCAGCCTCATTTCTTTTTCAACACTTTAAATAATATTTATGCCCTGATCGACCGAAAACCCGATTTGGCCAAAGAAGTCTTGCATAATTTAAGTAAACTGCTTCGCTATGTGTTATATCATTCCGAAGATTCAAGAGTTCCCTTGCAAAGCGAAATTTATTTTATAAAAACTTATATCAACCTGATGCAAATCAGGCTGTCATCCAACGTTTCTGTAGATTTTGAATTTCCGGATGTAGAAACCGAAATAAATGTGCCACCTTTGTTGTTTATCACTTTGGTTGAAAATGCTTACAAACATGGCATTGATGCATCATTGCATGGTAATATCTTTATAAAGATGGATATTGATTTAGAAAAGATAATTTTTAGTGTAACCAATTCATGCTCGCGTGAAATGGGCGAAGACTCAACGGTTTCTGGCATTGGACTTGAAAACCTAAGAAAACGATTAACCCTTTTGTATAAAAATAATGACTTCTCCCTCACCCGTCGACAAACCGAAAAAGAATATTTCTCTGAACTGATAATACCTGCTAACTAATGGATAAAATAAATTGCATAATAGCCGACGATGAGCCCTTAGCCCTGGAAATGCTAAAAGGATATGTTGAAAAAACTCCGTTTCTACACCTGGTAAAAGCATGCAGCAATGCTTATGAGGTGATTGATGTGCTTAGCATTGGCGAAGGATATTTATTGTTTCTTGATATTCAAATGCCTGGGATTACTGGAATTCAGCTTGCAAAAATGCTTAATAGCCAGGCATTGATAGTTTTTATTACGGCCTACGAAAATTATGCTTTGGAAAGCTATAAGGTTAATGCCCTTGATTATTTGCTGAAACCAGTGAGTTATGAAGAATTTCTGGCTTCTGCTATGAAAGCCCGTAAGCAAAAAGAAATTAATGACCGTAATCATGCTTCTAACCCTATAGAAGAATATATAATTGTAAAAACCGAGTATAAATTGCTGCAAATTGCTCTAAGCGACATCATTTATATTGAAGGATTGAAAGACTATGTGAAAATATTCAGACACAGCGAACCCAAACCTGTTTTGAGTATTATGAGCATGAAAGTGATTGAAGAAAAACTTCCAACAGATACTTTTATGCGTGTACATCGTAGTTTTATTGTAAATCTCAACAGAATACAAACGGTAGAAAGAAGTCGTATTGTGTTTGGTGATACTTATATTCCGGTTTCAGATAATTATAAAGAGAAGTTTCACGAGTTTATTTCCGGGAGATTTTTGCAGTAAAATGCCATATCCCAATTGTTATTCAAATAATATTTTCGCTTCAACAGATCATGAATCCGGTAGGTAAAAAAGGCCTTTTTATCTATAATTTTCACGCCAATGTATATTTAATGTTAAGTTTATTTGAACTTAATGTTACTTTTGGAGCAGCAAATTGAATACCTGAACACAAATGAATGATTTTAGAGATTCACTAAGCAAACAAACAGAAGTTGTTATTATGACCAAGATAAGGATTTTATTCTATTTCATACTGTTTTTTCTCTGCATAACAGGAGTATTTTCGCAGCAAACGAATAATTTTTATGATATCAATGCTGTTAGAGAGATTCGCATAACTTTTAAACAACAAAATTGGGATTACATTCTGGATAGTTTGTTCAGCCATTATGGCGACGATGCCAAGCTCGAAGGCGATGTTAGTATCGATGGTCATACATTCAATCATGTTGGCATTCGTTATAAAGGTTTTAGTTCGTGGGATGCGAATCAGGTAAAGAATCCGTTTAATATTGAACTGGATTATCAAAATGTTAATCAGAACTACATGGGCTTTACCAAGATAAAACTAAGTAATATTGTCCGCGACCCCTCTTTGATCCGTGAAGCACTGTCTTATGAAATCCTGCGCAAATATATGCCTGCTTCTCAGGCCAATTTTGCAATGGTTTATGTAAATGATGTGCTTATTGGTTTATACACAAATGTAGAGTCTGTTGATAAAATTTTTGCTGAAAAACAATTTGGTTCAAATGAAAACAGTTTTTTCAAAGGTAGTCCCCAAGTATTGGAATATCCTTATGGACAAAATGCCAATCTAGCCTATACACATGGAAACGATTCGGCAAATTATATGCCCTATTATGACCTCGTTTCAGATTATGGTTGGAGTGATTTATTAAAACTGATAAATATCCTGAACAACGATACTGCTAATATTTCTTCTATTTTAAATATCGACCGCGCTTTGTGGATGCATGCCTTTGATTATACGTTGGTAAACCTCGATAGTTATATTGGCTATTCGCAAAACTACTATATGTATAAAGACGACAACGGGGTTTTCAATTCCATTATCTGGGATATGAATATGTCGTTTGGGAGTTTTAGAAATACAGATGCAACGCAGCTTAACATAAGCATAGCAAAAATAAAACAGCTGAATCCTCTTCAAATACTCAATACAACACCCTTTTCACTACGTCCGTTGATAAAAAATTTGCTGGCTAATTCTACTTATCGTAAGATGTTTCTGGCTCATATGAGGACAATTATTAATGAAAACTTCCGAAACAACGAATATTATGTGAGGGGAAAACAAATTCAGGCTGTAATTGATTCTTTTGTTCAGATTGACCCTAACAAGTTTTATTCTTATTCGAATTTTGTAAAAAATATTGACACCATCGTTGGCCCCATTTCCAATCAGTTTCCTGGGATCAAAGATCTTATGGATGCGCGAGTTGCCTATCTGGATACTTTTCCAGGATTTAATGGATATCCCGAAGTTATTGAAATAAAACACACTCCTGAAACTCCGGTAAAAGGAAGTGATGTGATGTTTACTATAAGAGTGAACGATGCAAACAAGGTCATACTTGGATATAGAAACAACAGCCGTGGAATTTTCCAAAAAGTTCTGATGCTGGATGATGGTCTCCATAATGATAGCCTGGCCGGCGACCATATTTATGGAGCAAGTATTACTGCTACGGGAAGCCTTGTTCAATATTTCATGTATTCAGAAAACGATACGGCAGGAATATTCACTCCGGAGAGAGCTGAATATGAGTTTTATTCCTTTCAAACAAAAATTCAAAAAGAGGAAATTGTTATTAACGAATTCTCTGATAATTGGATTGAACTGTTTAATAATTCAGCCGAAAATCTAAATTTGAAAGGTTTGTTTTTAACTGACGATAAACAATTACTTACAAAATGGGCTCTTCCTGATACAGTAATTTCTTCAAAAAAATATCTTATTGTTAGAACCAATAAAAATGTAACACCCTATATTCACACCAATTTTGGACTAAATGAAGCAGGCGGGGAACTGTTTATTTCGGATGATAGTGGAGCAATAATTGATTCTGTTGTTTACGGGATGGAAGAAAGTGGCAAATCAATAGGCCGATATCCAAATGGAATAGGTTCATTTGTTTATATGCCCCGAACCTTCTCTTATTGTAATAATTTAGGGACTTCAGCAGGTTTTGATTTATTAATTTATCCCAATCCTGCAAACGAAAAAATAACCATTGAGTTTAAGAATGAAGGATACCCTTTTACTATTGAAATATATAATGGTTCCGGAGAAGAAGTATTTAATACGGTTTATGATATCAGCAAAACATCCATGCCGGTGGTCAGTAAGTCAATCAACATTTCGTCGCTTAGAAATGGTGTGTATGTGTTGAAACTAAGCTATAACGACAAAATAGTTACCAAACGCTTTATAATAATTTAATTTTCAAAACCCATTATTCCTTGTATTTCAAACCATTTAATTATATATCCTAATCCAACAACTAAAAATATTACCCTTGGTTTTATAAGCAATCATCAACCTTACCAAATTACAATTTCAGATATTTGCGGAAAAATTGTCTTTGATAAGAAATATTTTTGTATGTTTGAAACCGTATTGCAGAAAATCGAAATACCATCTTTAAAAAAAGGCAGCTATTTTATCAAAGTAATATGTAATAATAAAGAGGTTACCCAAAAAATTGTAATAAATTAAAATCATTTAATAACCCATTAGAATCTAAATAAAATGAAAAAGCTTTTGCTGATTGTTCTTCCTTTACTAATTGCTATCATGGTAGTTTCTTGTAAAAAGGACCCCGGTTACGGCGGAAATGCATCCATTCATGGAAAAGTTTATGCTAAATACTACAACAAATATTTTACCACTTATCTGGGCGAAGGTTACGATGCCGACAAAGAGGTTTATATTATTTTTGGCGATGACCTTGATTATGGCGATAAAGTAAACACAAACTATGACGGTAGTTTTGAGTTTAAATATCTCAGAAAAGGCAAATATAAAGTGGTCACTTATTCCAAAGATTCCACCCTTACCATCCCATCCGGAACCTATGCCGTAATTGGTGAGGGCGAAATTACCAGCAATAAACAAAGTCTTGAAATTCCTGACTTAAAAATATTCGATTAATCAGGCTTACCCGGCAAGGATTTTTAAACAATACCCGATTCAAACAC
This sequence comes from uncultured Bacteroidales bacterium, assembly GCA_964473775.1. Taxonomy (GTDB): domain Bacteria; phylum Bacteroidota; class Bacteroidia; order Bacteroidales; family CAIWKO01; genus CAIWKO01. Next base: position 7,445 of record CAYYQJ010000055.1, read on the forward strand.
ATTAATTAAAATGAAAAGAAATATAGTTTTTTTTATCAGCCTTCTGATAGCTATCAGCCTTCAGGCTCAAAGTAAAAAAGAAATTAAAGCCAATAAAATTAAGTCCATCACCATTTGGGAAGCCGATTTAAAAGGCACTAAAGCCGAAGGATTCAAAGATTCTTATGAAGAATTTGATAAAAATGGCCATAGCATCCTAAAGATTGAATACAAAAAAGATGGCAGCATTCAAAAAAAGAATACCGCCACTTACGATGCCAACGGAAACAAATCCGAAGACACCGATTTTGATGTTAAAGACAATAAATCACAAAAACGTACTTATCAATACAATGCTAACGGTAAAAAATCTGGCTATCTCGAATACAATGCAGAAGGAACTTTAATAAAAAAAGCAGTTTTTGTTTACGATGCAAAAGGCAACAAAACCGAAGAAACCATCTCCGATGCATCCGGAACCCTGTTGAAAAAGATTACTTCTGAGTATGATAAAAATGGCAAGAAAATATCCGAAACCGAAACCGGAAAAGATGGAACCGTGAAACATAAAGAAACCTCCAGATTTGATGGCTTAGGCAATAAGATTGAAGAAATTGTCTTCGATAAAAAAGACAATACCAATATCAAAACCACCTATAAATACAATGCCAATAACGACAAATCAGAAGAAATCGAATACGATTCCGCAGGCAATCTGAAAAAGAAAACTGTTTTTACCTACAATGCCGATGGCGATAAAACTACTGAAATGATGTATGATGCTTTAAACAATCTTATCAAAAAAATCGTCTTCACCTACAACAGTAAAAAGATGAAAGAAACCAGACAAACTTTCAACAAAGCCGGCATCCTCGAGTCAGCCAAACGATACATTTACGAATATTTTTAAGCTTCCTTAAAAAACAACAAAACCAGGTGGAGAAAATTGCCGGCATATTAAATACTTTCGATAGGATAACCTTGCCCGAATTGCAATCCAATATGCTTATGAAAAGGTTTGATACCAAATTTAAATTTCATAAGAACCTATTGGGCGAAATTTTGCAGGAGGTTTCTAACGATTACTATGCTTTGGAAATAAATGGTGTACGGCTTCACAGATACGAATCTCTTTATTTTGATACCGACGATTTTAATCTTTTCTTGCAGCATCAAAATGTCCGGCGCAACCGCTATAAGGTTCGTTTCCGACATTATGCCGATTCCCAACTCACATTTTTCGAAATCAAAAAGAAAAACAACAAAGACTTTACCATTAAAAAAAGGATTGAGCAAAAATGCATCGAAAACGCTATCGAAAACGAAAATCAAAGCTTTTTGGCAAAACATGTCCACAACGTGGATGCATCCCATCTTCATCCTAAATTGTGGGTATATTACTCCCGTATCACACTGGTTAACAAAACCGCCGAAGAGCGTTTAACCATCGATGTCAACCTCATGTTTTCCGATAATAAAACATCCCTGAGTTACAAACCTCTTGTTATTGCCGAAGTAAAACAAGGCAAACACCTGCGTTCTCCTTTTCTGGCGATCATGAAACGGCATCACATTCTTGTCGAAAGCATCAGCAAATATTGTATGGGTATATGCCTCACTCAGGAAAACATCAAAAAAAACAACTTTAAAAAGAATCTGCTATCTATTAATAAACTTTGCAATGAAACACATTAAAATCATATTAGGCATCATTTTCTTGTTTTGCCTGATGACAACCACCTACCTCACCATCGCCCAGGACAGCCTTTCAAACGAAGCTGCAGAATATGTTTACAAACTAAAAGGTGATAAATTCACCAAATTCGAAAAGAAACTGGAAAAAGAAATTGAAAAAAACCTTGCAAAAAAACAGGAAAAAGAAAAAGATGTGGCCGACATCAACATGAAATTCCTGTGGAATCTCCTCATCGATATTGCAGCCATGTTGCTCATCATCTTGTTTATCTACTATCCGAAAAACCGACAGATGGAAAGCATCTTCACCTTCATCATGTTCAATCTCATCATATTCATGCTCACATTTGTATTAAACAAAGTAAAGATATCCATGGGCGCAGCTTTCGGCCTGTTTGCTGTGTTTTCCATGCTGCGCTATCGCACCGAAGGCATCTCTATAAAAGACATGACCTACCTCTTTATTTTCATAGCACTCGGTTTGATAAGTGCCATACAACTCGAGTATTATGAGCTCGGAATCATCAATGGCGTCATCGTTGTTTTCACCTTCATCCTCGATGGCAATTACATTTTTACCGAACACTCCAAGCATATCAAATACGAAAACATCGAACTCATTAAACCCGAAAACCGCGAGCTATTGCTCCAGGATTTACAAAAACGCACCGGATTTAAAGTGCATAACTTTATTATCGAAGAAATTAACTTCTTGAATGATACTGCCGACATTAAAATTTTCTATCGTGATTAAGCTTCAAAAATTCTTTCTCGCCTTTTTGTCATGCTTCATTATTTCAGTGGGTTTTGTTTCCGCACAATGGAACGATGCCCAGCTATGGACCAGTGTTTCCATCGAAAAAAAGGTCATTAAGAGTTTTTCAGTCAGTCTGGCCGAAGAGGTTCGATTCACGGATAATATCAACGAACTAGGCGAGTTTTTTACCGATATAGGTCTCAACTATAAAATCAATAAAAACTGGCGAATATCAGGCAACTATCGCTTCACCAATAAAATACAACTCGACAACTCATACAGTAAACGTCACCGCTATTATTTCGATTTGTCTTATCGGCGCAAGGTTTACATGCTCACCATTGTGTTGCGCACCCGATTTCAATCCCAATATAAAAACATCAACAGCAGCGAAAACGGACACCTCCCCGAATACTATTCGCGCAACAAACTAACCCTCAAATATAATGCAACCCGTCGCCTAAGCCCCTATATTTCCGCCGAAGCCTTCATTCCCCTCAACAATCCCAAAGTCGGAGGCATCGACAACATGCGCTATAGTGCTGGATTAGAATGGGAATTTATAAAAAACTCCACCTTCGATTTTTATTACATGATACAGCAACAATATCAGGCCAAAAACCCCGAACGCGATTTTGTAGCAGGCATTGGATACTCCTATTCATTTTAAATTCAGCACAATAATTCCAACTTTAATCAAACCGATAACCCAATCCCTCATTACCTGATTTATAAAACTCCTCTCCCCTCCCAAACCCATCCTTCCCTATTCCCTGTTTCCTAATAATTTGGGCGCCTCCCTGCGGGCCGGGCTGTCCGTTCCAAGTCCTCGCG
>CAYYQJ010000056.1:0-10695 GCA_964473775.1 uncultured Bacteroidales bacterium
GACATACACGGCTCTGAACACTCTTTCCCTACACGACGCTCTTCCGATCTTGGGTAGGTTCTCTGGTTTACTCAGGTCAGCATCAGATTCCAGCAATTCAATGACAATCTTACGGGCATACTTTAAAATCTTTTCGTCAGCTACTATATCTGCCAATTTAAGATCGGTAATACCGCTTTGTTGCAGTCCTTCAATATTTCCCGGACCCCGAAGCTTCAGGTCGGCTTCTGATATTTTGAATCCGTCGGTAGTTTCCAGCATGGTTGCAATACGTTGTTTAGCATCCGATGATACTTTTTCGGAAGTCATCAGAATACAATAAGATTGTTCTGCACCTCTGCCCACACGGCCACGTAACTGATGAAGTTGTGATAAACCGAAGCGTTCAGCATTTTCGATAATCATAACCGAGGCATTGGGAACATCAACGCCAACCTCTATTACAGTGGTTGCAACCATTATCTGAGTTTCGCCTTTCACAAAACGTGCCATTTCAAATTCTTTTTCTTTTGGTTTCATTTGCCCATGCACCATACTAACGGCAAATTCAGGTAAAGGAAAATCTCTTACTACAGCATCATAGCCCTCCATAAGATGTTTTAAATCCAGTGTTTCCGACTCATGAATCAAGGGATAAACAATATAAATCTGACGCCCGGTACGAATCTGTTCTTTAATAAAACCCAATACCTTCAGCCGGTTAGAATCCTTTTGATGAAGGGTTTTTATAGATTTTCGGCCTTTCGGCAATTCATCAATAATGGAAACATCCAAATCTCCATAAAGAGTCATAGCCAATGTTCGTGGAATAGGCGTTGCTGTCATCACCAGAATATGTGGCGGAATAGCGCCCTTTTTCCATAACCTGGCCCGTTGAGCCACGCCAAAACGATGTTGCTCGTCAATAACTGCCAGTCCCAGATTTTTAAATACAACTACTTCTTCAATCAGTGCATGGGTTCCAACCAAAATTTTAATATCACCTTCGGCTAATCCTTGCAGAATTTCTCTTCTTTTTACAGTCTTAGTAGATCCTGTAAGCAGTTGAACATTAATATTCATAGCTTTTAGAAAAACTTCAATAGTTTTAAAATGTTGTTGCGAAAGAATCTCAGTAGGAGCCATGATGCATGATTGAAATCCATTGTCGAGAGCAATCAACATACACATCAATGCCACAACAGTTTTTCCGCTTCCGACATCCCCCTGTAAGAGTCGGTTCATCTGTTTTCCCGAACCTAAATCTCTTCTGATTTCTTTAATCACTCTTTTTTGAGCTTCAGTTAATTCAAACGGCAATATTTTACTGTAAAATGTGTTCAGATTTTCGCCCACAGATGAAAAAACATTACCAATGATTTTTGTATTTCTGAAATGCTTTAATTTTAATAAGCGCAATTGGATATAAAACAATTCATCAAACTTTATCCTGTTGATAGAATCAGTAAGCATTTTTTGATTATCAGGAAAATGAATATTGAATAAAGCATTTTCTCGAGTTACGATACCTGTTTTATGAATTACTTCTTCAGATAATATTTCAGGTATTTTACCTTTCGCATCATTCAGGATGTTCCGAACTATTTTACTTATGCCACTACTATCCAAACTCCTTGATTTAAGTTTCTCAGTGGATGAATAGAAGGGGGCCAGATAACTAAGTTTTTCAGAAAGTATTAGTTTTTCTGTTTGCTCTATTTCGGGATGAGTGATATTAAATTTGCTATTAAAAATACTTGGTTTCCCAAATACAACAAACTCAACATTAGGAACCAATTTATCTTTAAGCCATTTAGTTGCATTGAACCATACCAGTTCAATTTCGCCGGATTCATCTCTTAATATAGCGATTAATCTGGAGCTTCGTCCGGTTCCGGCAATAGAAACCTTGCTTAATTTGCCTTTAATCTGAACATATCCAGAGTCAAGATTGAGGTCTGAAATTTTATGAAACTTTGTTTTATCAACGTATCTAAAGGGATAAAAAGCCAATAAATCACCAAAGGTGAAAATCCCTAATTCTTTTTTGAATAAATCACCTCGTGTGGGTCCTACTCCTTTAGAATATTCTATGGGTGTATCAAGATATGCCTGTTGCATTTATATTTACATAAAAAAACCCGACATTAAGTCGGGTTTTAATAATTTTAATATTCCCAGAGATCATGTTCTTTTTCGAAGATTTCCTGCTTTATGCGTTCTGCTTCCAGAAGACCATCCATTCCCTTAGTATATTGATTGATTTTTCTGTCGTATACATTACTTTCTTTATAGATATAACTACCGAACAATCGTTTAAAAAAAACATCTTCATAAGTTCTTCTTTCTGCATCATTCCAACGGTTATAAACTTCATTGTTAGCAAATAATTTACGACATTCAGGAAAATAGACCCAAAATAATGTTCTATAACCTTTAAATTCACCATTTTCATCCAATTCTTCTTTAATTGGGCAAAGACCAATTATGCGAACATCCATCACTGAACGTTGTTTATCGAAGAACCAATCTTCTTTTATTCTTAATAAATAAACATCAGCCGGATTAAAAGTTTGTGAAATTATAGTATCATACTCATCATAAGGCTCGTAAATTCTGGTCAATCTTTGAGTATCAGTTTTATTTAATGATTTGGTAAGTTCGGCTGCAGTTAATCTTGTCTGAAATTCCTCCTCATTACCACTGTAAGCCGTAATTGAATTTTCTTTTACTATACCATCATAAATAATTTGCATAAGGCTTTTACGACCTTTTTGCTCATTAACTGGATAATAAAAAGGCAGATTGATTTTCTGTCGCATATCAATAACTCGCCAAACTCGCTTCGACCACATAACATCTGCTTCTCGCAACGATGTATATGGTATTGGTTCTCTCTCAGTATAGTTTGATTTATTGTAAACCCCATCCAAAGGTGGTTTACCAGCATTATTCTGAGAAAAAGAATTGTTCTGTGATGAAATTAGAATCATCAAAACAGAAAATACGACCATGATTTTTTTCATAACTTTACCTCCCATTAATTAGGATTAATTTATTTTTAATGCAATAGAGCCTAAATTACGTGTAGTTCCATCAGGACCTTTTGCTTTGATATCTTCAAAATATACTTTTTGGCCTCTACTGGCACTGTTAAGCATTGAAGTTACCTTTGCACTATATCTTCCGCCAACAACAGATTCAGAAACTAAGTCACCCGCTTTATTCATAGTAAGCGTAAAACTTGTGATTTGAAAATTCAAGTCAAAATCAAAGTTGTCCATTTTTGGTATGATACCACCGGCAGCGATTAAAGTTCCTTTTGCAACAGGACCACCTTTTACGTTAGCGACATAAGCAACAGGATCTGGAACTCGTTTTACACGAAATTTCATTGAACCCATAGTTTTGGTAGTGGCACCCATTTTTGCACTAACATTTACACTACATTCCTGAGTGGGTGTTGTTACCTTCACAGTCCATAAACCATTACCAGCAGCCCGAACAATAGATCCGCCTCCACCAACAATACTTGCCTGAACCTGCTCATTTGATGCTCCTGGAACAGAAATTGAAACAGGATTATCCACACCAATATAAAATACGTTCATTTTAGTAGGTGAAATAGTAGCTGAAGGAGTTCCAACTACATATTCACTATTAAATGGATAGGTTTTCGGAGTCCCATCAGCACCTTTAACTACAATAGTTCCACCAAATTGTTTAACACCAGGTCCGCCAGCAGGTAATTTTAGTTTTCCAATACCTCCTTCTCCAGGTACTATGGTTTGGGGGCCTGAAATAACATTAGTAATTGTATCTGCGCTAGAACCAATTGTAATTAAAGGAGATTGTTTAGTATCTAAAGCTGCCACAAATATATCAGCTTCAAAAGTTTCCCCAGTTAAAACGTAATTACTTTTTGCTACTACTTTTGCCTTTATTTCGTCAAATTTAAAGTCTTCTCCTGAAACAGCAGTTAATAAAGCGTTGACTACGTCAAATTCTGCATTTTTAACTTCAAGAATAAGTTTATTCAAGATTACAACATTTGCTGTTAGGATAGTATGGTAAAAGTGATGTATCTCCCAATTTCTTTCTTTACCACTAGCATCCTTATAAGGACCTTTTGTATCTAATCCCAATTTAACAGTTTTAGCGTATTTAGGTCCTAGTAGGTCTAATATTGAAGCTTTATATGCTTCAATTTTTCCTTTCAATTCAGCGGCTCTACCACCGGCACCGGTAGGAGAATCGCCAATAAAATAGCGTGTTCCTTCATTGTATTTATCCCGCGCATTTATAGATCTCAGATTGACATTTTTACATTCAGCAATGGGAAGTCCACTTTCTTTTGCAATAACTTCTTCTTTAGCCTTTTCAATATAATCCACCAAATCTTTGGATAATTGTTTTGCCTTCATTGCTTTATCATAAAAAGGAAGAACTTTTGCTCTGTTAATACCCAATTGCGTTGAAAATTGTGTATAAGTACCTTCTACCTTTTTTTGAAAATTTTCATTAGTAATAATCAATCCTTCATTAACAACCAGAAATGAATCTAATATTTCTTTAGACACATTAAGTGCCAAAAGCGCAGTTAATACAAGATACATCATCGATATCATTCTCTGTCTCGGTGTTTCCGGACAATTTGTTGCACCCATATTATGCTCCTATTTTTTTTTAATAACTAGATTTATAAAAATTAACCTTGTTTTACATTCATTGCTGTCAGCATATTACCATAAACCTGATTAAGGGCTGCAACATTTTTAGCCAAAACAGTAACCTGATCTTTGTATTTAGCGGTACCTTCAACAGATTCATTAAGTTTAGTAAGAAAACCATCCATACTAGTTTTCATCTGGTTATTTCTTTCTAATTGATCTGAAGAGCTCTTAAGCTGTAATTCATAAACAGAATTGAGTGCAGATAAATTTTTTGATATTCTTTGTATTTGTTCTCCGTAAACTTTACCATCAACTGCTGAAAAATCAATAGCATCTGCAGATTTGGTTAATGATTCAGCTGATTTAGCATATTTATCTGCTAAACTATGAGCCGATTGAGTTGCATATTTAATACTATTAACATACTCGTCTGTAGCATTAATATCTTTTTTAATATTTTCTGCAACTTGTTTATAAGCACCTGCAAGTGTTCCAGCAGTGTCAGAAGCACTTTTAATATTCTTTGAAAACTCTTCAGTAAATTTAATGTCGCTCTCTAATACTACTTTTGTTTTGTTATAAGCTTCAGAAAGGCTCTTAACTGAGCCAGATGCTGCATTAAGATTGGTAACATAACCATCAGTAGCAGTAGCTGCATCAGCAACCCCAGATAATTTCTTTGCATTGTCGCCAAGATTTCTCATGCCGTCCCCTAAACTGGCAATAAGTTCTGGCCCAATTTTAGCATCAGCTAACATCTTGTCTAATTCTGCAGTAAGAGATTTTTTTGTACCTTTTTTGCCATGATCTAAATCTTCCATGCCAGCTAATTCAGGATACACTAATGACCAATCATACTCAACGTGTAATGGTTCAAAAGCTGAGAAAAAGAAAATACATGCTTCTGTCCCCAAACCAATAATTAGCATGATATCAGCACCAGGATAGTGATTGATTTTAAATAAAGCCCCAATAATTACCGCAGAAGCACCCCAGCCATATAACTTGGCCATAAATTGTTTGTAACCCTTACTTCTAACTACATTGTAAATTCCCATAATTTAATTTTTGTTTTTTTTGTTAATACTAAGTTTACTATTTTTTTTGACTATTTATAGACATTTGAAGAACTGGAACCATCATCAATATGACGTCCCAAATACGTCTGAACACAACGGAATCCAACATAGCATTTTGCTGTATCCTGATATTCATAGGTTCTGGTTCCTACTTGCATGTAATAACCAATATCTTTCCATGATCCTCCACGTATTACTTTCCTTTTTAAAACTTCAGGATCTGTTTTCTTTGCTTCATAAGAATAATGCATGTTTAAATCATGAGCAAAGTTATAAGCAGATTCGTCGAAAGCATCAGAACACCATTCTGCTACATTACCGCCCATATCATAAAGACCGAAATCATTTGGAGCATAATGAGCAACAATTAAAGTTTGAACTCCACCATCATCAATATAATTTCCTCGTAAAGGTTTGTAATTTCCTAAGAAACATCCATTACTATTACGGATATATGGTCCACCCCAAGGATATGGACTTTGATCAAGACCACCACGTGCAGCCCATTCCCATTCTGATTCAGTTGGCAGACGGAATTCATTAACCCTATAGTCTCCACCAGCTTCCAAATAATCATTTAGCATATTAGATCTCCAGATACAGAAAGCCCTTGCTTGTGTCCAACTTACTCCAACAACAGGATAATTATCATATGCAGGATGAACAAAATAGTTTAGCATTGGTTCATTATATGAATAGGTAAAGTCATGAACCCAACACAATGTATCAGGGTAAACATTGATAACATCTTTTTTATAGAATACAGACCTGTCTTTCACTCCTTGTGGACGATTTGCCAGACTTGACAAATCATGATCTGCTTGTTGCTGTACAGAAAGAACTTCTTCTGAAGTAAAATCTTTACGGGCGGCAGCTTGATAATCTACCCAATAATATTCGAAATTTAATTGGCGTGTGTCAATTTCTTTTCTTCTAAAATATCTTTCATGTTCCGGCATCATTAACGGTTGAATAGCTTCAAGTTGATCTTGCTCTAAATCTTCCCATTTAATACGATTATCCCAATTAAGGTGATGTGGATCAATCGGCTCTCCGTATTTATCCTCTTCTACCCACCATTCTTCAGGGGCTACTGTGCCTAGTAGTTCTCTGGCAAGAGAATCTCTAACATAATATACGAATTGACGATACTCATTATTAGTGATTTCAGTTTCATCCATATAAAATGCCTGGAGAGTCACAGTTTTTTGCTGAGAAGTAATAGAATTAGGAACATCCTGATCGCTAGGCCCCATTTGATAACTTCCGGGAGGTATAAACAACATCCCATATGGAGTTGGCTGATAAAAATCGCCGCGACCTTGAACTCCGATAAGTTCTCCACTACCATTGTTTTTGCAACTTCCAAAGAACAAGATTGCAACACAAGTAATAATTATCAGGAATTTTTTCATATCTTTTGTATTTTCAATTATTATAAAACTTAAAATGCTTCTATTAGCCAGATACCAATTAAAACGAAGGATAATGTTTTTTGTTTCGTTTTTAACTTTTTTTATAAAAATCTGACATTAATATATTTTGTAACTTTAGGAGTGGTTATTATTTTAAAGCAATATCCCAGCATGATTTCATGTGAGCCACTACTTCTGCCACTTCTTCCAAGAGCGGAGGTAGTAACATCATAAGAATATCCAATTTTTATTTGTTTTAATGCATCACTCATTGATGGTTGATTGAAAGGATAGGCTCCAACAATAATTGCAACAGCATCCTGAACTCTGTAAGAAAGTCCTGCCCAAATCATATTTCTCCATTTTGCCATTGCAGTAATATCATATTGTGCAGAAGCAAAATCAGTTTTTATTAAAACATAAGGACTGAGTTCCCAATCTGGAGCACCAGGAATAGGCCAATGATAAGCTCCTGTTAAATAATAATGTCTTTTTAAAGTAGATTCCATTCCCGTGATTGCAAAATTCATTTTACTCTGAATTAATTGCGAAGATGAAATACCTGCATAGAGTTTTCCCGGAATATTATAGAACAAACCGAAGGAAATATCCGTCATGAAAGTGGTTTTTTTGTCAGTAGCAGCTAATAGTGGATCACCGGCATCAATAGGATTAAATTTCGAAAAGTCAATCTTTTTGTTTAAAAACCCGACCTGAAGTCCAATGCCAAGAGTTCCATTACCGATTCCAACATGATAAGCATAGCCTACTTTTACACCTAGGTTGTTTTCAAAACCTAATTTATCACTATAAATAGAAACACCTACTCCTCCATGAAGTACTCTGATTGGGGCATCAATTGAAATGCCATAAGTTTCAGGGTTGGTTTTAACAGAGCTCCCATCTTTAAGAGTAGATTTGAAACCTGTCCACTGTTCTCTAAATAATGTTGTAATACAAATTCGTTTATTTATTCCAGCATAACCAGGATTAATCAACATATTGTTGAACATATACTGGGTAAATTGAGCTTCCTGCTGGGCAAAAAGAGTGAGAGAAAAAACGGCAAAAACCAAAGAAATGTAAATTTTTTTCATGAGCAACAGTTTGATTGTTTCAAAATTCGGGTATAAAGTAACACATAATTTTTAATACTAACAAAGTGATGTTAATAAAAAAACACCTAATTGTTATTATTATTTTACTTAAAACATTAATAAATAGTAGTTTAAAAAAATGATACTAATAAGTTTTTTACGCAAGTTTTTTACTAATGTTTCAAGCACAAAGATAATTTTTTTTATTTACGAAATAATACTTCACGATTTTTTTTTGTATTTATACAAATTTAAAATAATTTAATAACTAAAATGGATGGTCGACGATGACTTGATTACATTAATTTTTGATATGCTTGCCACCAACGGTCGGGTATTTCTTCTTTCAATGCAGTTTGATAATCTTTGTAAGAACATGGCACCAGATAATGACGATCATATTTTGATTTCAATTTTGATGGACATGGAACTTCCATCCACCACCTATCACTTTTTTTACTTTTGAAAAACACTATCTCATTTTGAATTTCCTTAATTACTACTCTATATTTAATGTAGAATTTTTTATCTTTCACCGGAAAGTCCATCTTACGGTTATAATACCCATCAATAAAGTACCAAATGGCCTGGGCTGCTAAATGGGAGGTTTGTCCATTGCGGTCCATTTCAGGATTAATTTCATAGATACCTATGCAGGAAAGTTTATCGCTCAAGCCTGCGTATCTCATTATTCTACACAATTCCTCACCATAAAAACCATTTGGGGTTGAGTTTCCATTTCCCGGGGCATCCGACATTCTTACAGACGAAATATCCACTGATATCATGTCTGCATTTCTCACCATTGGTTCAACCTCTTCAATATCCGTTTGAACAATACCCAGACGATAAACATCAAAATAGAGTTTTTTCATCAACTCAATAGCTTCGTTGTCTACAAAATAGGTTTGATAACCAATATTCGAAAAATTAAACAAATAACTTGGTTGGTGAGTGATGATTTTATTAAGGTAAGTTTGTGATGTCATTGCACTTTCAGGATCACCCAAATCAAATGCATTATCTACACTAACAATATTTATAATCTTACCGATTGATTCATAAGCAAGGTAATTTGCATAGGTAAGATCTTGTCCGCCTCCTATTATTATAGGTATAACGTTGCTTTTTAAAATAAAGCCTACAGTATCCCTTATTGCAAAATAAGTATCCTTGATAGAGTTTCCTCTTTTGATATTCCCTAAATCAGCTATTTTGATATTATTGCCTGGGCAGTAAAGAGAGTACAAATACTTTCTCACTGCATCAGGAGCATGTTCGCAGGATGCATTATTTATAGAAGAACGGCCTTCATTAACCCCAAGTATAACTATATCATAACCTTCAATTTCAGGAAAATCATTTCCTGAGGTATTGATTGCAATGTTGTTTAATAGTTGATTAGGCCCAATTAGCTCCTTATCAATGATTTTTTCAATTTCAACTTTATCAAAATAAATAGAAACATCCATAATAATAAGGTAATTTACTTTTTGGTTTTTACCGAAGATTTCTTTGCAACTTTAGTTGTAGCTTTATTGGCTGCTGTAGCTTTTTTAGTAGTTTTTGCTTTTTTGGCAACTTTGTCTTTATCCTTAGTCTTTGTAGTGGCTTTTTTTGCTTCAGTAGTTTTTTTCTCGGCAGTTTCTTTTTTAGCTGCTTCCTTGCTTTTCGAATATTTGCTTTTTGAAGAAGGTTCAGTATGTGCAATAATTTCCAGACATTCTTCCAAAGTAAGTTCTTCAGGATTGCTAAGTTTTGGAATACGATAGTTTTCTTTGTTTGAAATCAGATAAGCACCATAACGACCATCTACTATTTTTACATCATCATTTTCTGCAAATTCTTTAATGATCTTTTTTTCTTTTTTTACGCCTTTTTCGATAATTATCTCTATAGCCCTTTTTAAATTAATGGTTAACGGACTATCGGTTTTTGCCAAAGAACAGAATATTCCTTTATGTCTGACATAAGGACCGAACCTCCCAAGACCAATAAATACATCTTCATCAAGATATTTACCAATATTTTTAGGAAACTGGAATAACGAAGTGGCTTCTTTTAAAGTGATGTCTTCGAGTTTTTGCTCTTTAAGTAAACCTACAAATTTGGGTTTATCTTCATCTTCATTTTCGCCTATCTGAATCATAGGGCCAAAACGTCCTAATTTAGCATAAACACTTTTCCCTGTATTTGGATCGATACCTAACAAGCGTTCGCCGCTCACTTTTTTAGAAGTTTTCAGGGTATCTTCAATCTGTTTATGAAAAGGAGTATAAAATGCCTTAATCATTTTCTTCCAGTTTATTTTGCCTTCTGCTATTTCGTCGAATTTCTTTTCAACATTGGCAGTAAAGCTATAATCCAGAATATTCCCAAAGTATTGGGTTAAGAAATTTGTTACCACAACTCCGATATCTGTTGGAAACAGTTTTTGTTTTTCAGCTCCAAA
>CAYYQJ010000057.1:0-10476 GCA_964473775.1 uncultured Bacteroidales bacterium
GGCAGAGAGATAAAAACATTGATGGTGTTGGGCTGATTGTCGGGGAAAAATATGACCTGAGGTTTTTTTACTGCAACCATGCCTATGGTGACGAAAAACAAGAGGATGATGATGATTAAGAAATTCCATGAACGATTGCGGCGCAATACGAAACGCAAAGAACGTTCGTAGAGGCGCATGATGGAAGGCCAGAAAGTTTCCTGGAATATGCGAATGAGGTGTCGTAATACGAAATCGTAGAAAAGAATGAGGAGGAATAAGAAAACCAGGAAGTTTCCGATGCCCACCCATCCGACAAGATAACTGAGAAGGGCCGGGCCACCAAAAATGACACCCCATTTGATGTATTTTTTAGGGTTGATGGCGGTGGATTGGTCGGGATGGTCGTATTCGTGTTTCATGAAAGAAACGGCGAAAACGGGGTTGATTACATAGGCCACAAACAAGGAGGCGAAGAGGGTCATGATGAGGGTTACAGGCAAGAAGTACATGAATTTACCGACAATACCCGGCCAGAAAGCAAGAGGGAAGAAAGGCGCAAGTGTGGTTAGTGTACCGGATAAAATGGGTGCAAATACTTCGCCTGCGGCCGACTTGGCCGCTTTGACAATATCGGGTTCATTTCGATGGATGCGGTGGGTGTTTTCGATGACGACAATGGCATCGTCGACCACAATTCCAAGGGCAAAAATGAAACCGAACATGACAATCATATTCATAGAGAATCCCATGGTGGGCATAATCATATAGGCAATGAACATGGACAGAGGTACGCTGAGTCCGACAAAGAAGGCGTTGGTGAAGCCCATGAAAAACATCAGTACCAAAATAACGAGGATAAATCCGATGATGATGGTGTTGTTGAGTTCTTCGAGGGTGTTTTTGGTGAAACGAGACTGGTCGCCTGTAACGGTAACTTTGAGATCCTGAGGAAAGTTGTTGGTTTGAAGGTCTTTGAGGTCGTCTTTTATTTTATCGGAAGCATCGATGAGGTTTTGACCACTGCGTTTGATTACATTGAGGGTGATGACGTTTTCGCCATTGAGACGAGAGAAACTCTCTTGTTCTTTGAATCCATCCACGAGTTGGGCTACATCTTTGAGATAAACGATGGCACCTGTGGTTGATTTTAATACAATATTATCGAGGTCGCGGGCACTTTTGAACTCGCCGCTGACACGAATGGTGCGTTTCATTCCGTAAGACGAAATATCGCCTGCGGAAACGGTACGGTTTTCGGAAGCTACGGCACGTTCGACATCGCCCATGGTGACTCCGGCAACCTGCATTTTGTACATATCGACATTGATCTGGATTTCGCGTTCGAGGGCACCGGCAATATCGACACGGGTGATTTCTTTAAGAGATTCGATACGGTCCTGGGCTGTTTCGGCATATTTGCGGAGTTTTTCCAAATCGTAGCTGCCGGAAATCTGTATGTACATGATGGGGATTTCGGAGAAATCGATTTCCATTACGTCGGGATCTTTAGGCAAATCGTTAGGAAGCTGAGCTTTTGCTTTGTCGATAGCATCTTTTACTTTTTGTTTGGCATCGCCTACGGTTACATTGGTATTGAACTCGACTGCAATGCTGCAAAAATCCTGTACGGAGTTGCTGGTAACGGTTTTAACTCCGGTGATAGACTTGAGTTGTTTTTCGATAGGCCGGGTGATGAGATTCTCGATATCAACGGGTGAGGTGCCCGGATATATGGTGGTAACCAATACTGTAGGAACGATGATTTCGGGGAATTGCTCTTTGGGTATGGAGATGTAGCTTTTTATACCCAAAATGGTGATTAGTACTATCAACACATAAATGCTGGTTTTGTTGTCGATAGCCCAACTGGTAGCAAAGAATTCTTTGATTTTATCTTTAGTTTTTTTCATGACTCAATTGATTTAATTAAGAAATCAGAAATTTAAGAAACTGTTTGGGTTTACATCCTGATAACCTGTGGTAATAACTTTGTCGCCGGTTTTGAGACCAGAGGTTACTTCGATGAGACCGTTGTAGTTTAGTCCTGTGGTAATGATTTGTTTTTTGGCTACTTTTTTACCGTTTTCGACTACTGCCAAATAAACAAAATCCTGGTCCATTGATTTCTGAATTACATTTGCAGGAACTGTAATTGCATCATTGGCTTTATAATCGTTAATTTTAAGTACGGCAACCATGTTTGCACGAACTTCTTGTTTCATAGCACCAAGTTTTGCTTCGATGGAGAAGGTACGGTTGTTGGCATTGATGAATTTGCTTGTGAAAGAAAGACGGGTTGCGATTTCCTGTTCAAAATCGGGGAAATAAATCAATACGCTGTCGTTTAATTTGATTTTTGGAGAATAAGACTCGGCAACATCGGCAACCACTTTTATTTTATTGAAATTCACAACGCGGAAAGTGGGCATGCCGGGAGCTACCTGCTGACCAATTTTGATTGAAATTTCTTCAACAGTTCCGTCGATAGGCGAAGTGATTTTGGACATAGAAATCTGGTCTTTGAGTGTTTTGATTTTGGCTTCGAGACTTTCTTTATTGTTTTTGGCCGTCAGGAATTGTACTTCGGAACCAATTTTTTGATCCCAAAGATTTTTTTGACGATTATAAATATCTAAAACAAAAACCAATTGGTTTTCCATGTCGGCCAAAGTGGCATATAACACCTGAGCATCGAGAATGGCGAGCAATTGTCCTTTGGTTACTTTTTGACCTTCTTCGACATTCACACTAAGTACCACGCCCATGCCTCTGGCACTAACGGAAACGTTTTCGTCGCCATCTACTTTGCCCTGTACTTCAATATAATGTTTGAAAGTTTTTGGCTGAATTTCGGTTACGGCTACATTAATAATTTTTTTGTTTGCGGAACTGTCGGAAGCAAGTTCTTTCTGAAGCTGATTGATTTGTTCAGTTAGTTTATCGTGTTCCTTAATTAGTTTATCGAGTTGTGATTTTTTATCTGTTTTACCATTGCAAGCTGCAAGTGACATCAAAACGGTTAATATTATCAGTATTTTTTTCATTTTACTTTGAGTTTTTTGTTTTTTAATTATAATGTATTTAATGCTTTACTTAGATTTGAATAGGTGTTTAATAATTGCAGCATGGTATTAATATAGGTGCCTTCCTGAGTTAACAGCTGAAGATAGGCCTGATTTAAATCCATGGCTGAGGCCAAACCTTCTTTGAATTTGGTTTGGGTTTTGGCATATATTTTTCCGGATAATTCGAGGTTCTTTTTATCGTTATAAAATTGTTCGGTGTACATTTTGAGGGATAATTTTGAATTCTGGACTTCTATTTTCAAGCCTTCCTCCACCTGTTTGGTGACAAGCTGTTGTTTTAAGATGCCGAATTTATCCTGTTGGATTTTATAATGCCTGATACCAGAACTCCAAATAGGAATTGAAAGGTTGACACCGATTAAAGTGGTATTATACCATTTTTCATTATCGAAAAAATTAAACTTATCTCTTTGAGCACTCGATTGAGTATTCAGCACTAAATACATAGAAGGATAGTATTTTGCCTGATCTACTTTGAGTGTTTGACGTTGAATGGCTTCTGCGGATTTCACCAGTTTGAAATCGTAATGCATATTTACATCAAATTGTTTGTCAACAATATTAGAAGCAATGGCCAAATCGATAATTGAGCTGAGATTGTCTTTCAAAACGATGGGGTCGTTAATATCAATGCCCATCTGAAACTTTAATAAATCGGTAATTAAAGCGATGTTCTGACGGGTGATATCGAGTTTGCTTTTCAGATTAGAAAGATTTAAGGTTAATTGTTCGATGTCGGTTTCATCTAAGAAT
The DNA here is from genome assembly GCA_964473775.1 of uncultured Bacteroidales bacterium. GTDB lineage: Bacteria > Bacteroidota > Bacteroidia > Bacteroidales > CAIWKO01 > CAIWKO01. The sequence goes on from CAYYQJ010000057.1 coordinate 3,822, forward strand.
CCATTGGATTGAATCGCTTTGCTTTGAGTGAGGATTTCGTTCATTTTTAGATAGGTTGAATCGAGTATTCTCAAATTTTCCTGAGAAACCAACACTAAAAAGTAAGCCTGAGCCACTGAGGTTTTGGTTTCCATTATCGACTTATCCTGAGTTTTTTTACTTAAATCGACCATCATTTTGGCTGCTTTCAAACCGACAACAAATGTTCCGTCGAAAACTAACTGACTTACTGAAGCACCTGCTGTAAGATTGTTCTTGGTTCCAAACTGTAGCGGTAATTTTGCATCACTTACATCAATAGGACCCGGAGGAATCACTCCATATTGCATTAAAGCGCCCTGAATTACAGGAGTTAAAAAGTCAGGGATCATTTGAGTAGGAATATTTGCATAGTATTGGTAAGCAACAGAAGCGTTTACCTGAGGTAAACCTAAGGAAATAAATCCTTTTCGCTGAGCTATGGTACTATTGAAATCCATAGCAGCTTGTTTGGTTTTATAACTGTTAGTAACAGCATAATCCATTGCTTCTTTTAATGTAAAACTTTTCGCATCCTGAGCCATAGCAGGAGAAAAGATGTTTATTAATAGCAAAGCTATAAGCAAGAGTTTTAATTTTAAAATTAAAGTTTTCATTTAGTTAATTAGATTTTGTTTAGGCAAATTTGTTTTTCAAAATACTCTATCCCTTTTTTACTTGAAATTCCGCGAATGTGATAGGTGAACATTTCGCTGAACAGTTCGGAAGAAGTGATGTCATTTGTTTTTAAGAAATCGGCATCCATTGAAGCTTCCACACGATTGACATAGATATGGGCAATGATTACAGGGTTAAGATCTTTACGATACAATCCCTCTTTCATGCCACGCAAAACATTTTGTTTCACGCTGTTTATCATATTGGTTCTTTTGTATTCGAACAAAGATTTAAAGATGGCAGGATAATATTTTTGCAAATCGAAATGAACTGAGGGGTTTAAATCCTTCAAAAAACTGATCATAATTTTACTGATAAACAACAAATGATCGATGGCGTTTCTATCATCATCATTTTCCACTTCAAAAACACAACGTATCTTTTGAATATGAAAATCGAGAAACTTGCTGACCAAATCATTTTTATCAGTGAAATACTCATAAAGCGTTTTTTTGGAGATACCCAACTCGCGGGCGACATCGTCCATAGTGACACTTTTGATACCGTACTTTAAATACAACTCCGAAACCTGTTTCAGAATGTCATTTATTTTTTCTTCCATGCGGCAAAAGTAGTAATAATAAAAACTATGGAAACGTTTTTTTTGAAAAAAGTTTTCTAAGTTTTTGCCTAAACAGAATATCAATTACTTAAGATTAAGAATTGACGAAAAACAAACGCTTTTACGCTAAATCAGGAGAAAAATGTATGCCGAAAACGCTTGAAAACTTCGACAAAATGATGTTTTTTACTTCTTCCATATCCATTTTCTTCTTCATCTCGTTAGAAAGTGATGTTACTGATTTGTCGATAAAACCACATGGATTGATATTTTTAAAGAAAGAAAGGTCGGTGTTTATATTTAGTGCAAATCCATGCATGGTGACATATCGGCTTGACCGAACCCCTATGGCTGCAATTTTGCGGGCATTGGGTTTTTCGGCATCCAACCACACCCCTGTTGCTCCATCAAGACGACCTGATACAATATTATATTGGCATAAAGTCAGAATGATGACTTCCTCGAGTGATTCAACATATTTTTTTATGCCCATGCCAAACATTTCCAAATCGAAAATCGGATAACAAACTATCTGCCCGGGGCCATGATAGGTGATGTCTCCTCCCCTGTTGATTCGATAAAATGAAGCCTGCTTTGCCTGAAGCTGAATCAGATCGATAAGAAGATTTTTGTCGGAACCACTTTTGCCGATGGTATAAACATGAGGATGCTCACAAAACAATAATTGGTTGTGAATTTTTGGAGCAGAAATTTGATTCGCGGTTTTCTGATGAATAATCGTATTAAAGATTTCTTCCTGTACATCCCAGGCTTGTTTATAATCTATGAGCCCTAAATCCTTATAAACGACCTCTATCGCATCTTTTTTTATCATAACTATTCCGGACTTTATTAAAATAATTTCATTTACTTTCCACTTGATTTGGCAAAAGTACCTATATTTGTTTTCAATTATTTTATTTATTCACAAAAACTAAAACTTATGAAAAAAAACGTACTCTTTCTTTTAATGGCCATTTTCTTTTTTTCAGGAGCTTCTGCTCAAGAGATTAAAAAATGTCTTCCTGAGAATTATCAGACAACCAACAACCAAAAGTTTGAAATATTAACAACCATTCCAAACTTTTCGTTGACCTTCACCAATGGAACCACCGTTCATCTATATCAAACTCTTAGCACCGGGAAATCGGTTTTATTGGATTTCTTTTTTGTTGATTGCGGTTATTGCCAAACTTATGCTCCAATCATTGATCAGGCTTATGTTGCACATGGTTCAGGAAGTGGCAATATCCAATTCTGGGGAATTTCAGACAGAGATGCCAATGCAGCTATCAATACCTACAAAACAACTTATGGTGTTACTAACCCATGCGCCGGAACTGCCGGAAACGGAGACTCAGTTACCACTATGGTAGAAGCACTATATTCATTTACAGGCTGGCCTACATATTCAGTTGTTTGTCCTGACCATACCATTCATTGGGATGTGAATTATCCTCCTTCTGCCACTGGATTTGATGCTATTTTTAGCAGTTGTGGTACTGGTATCAACGATAACGAAAATGCAACACATATTTCTTATATGTTCCCGGTTCCAGCAAAAAACAATATCACAATTGACTTTTATGCTGATCAAAATTCTACGGTTAAACTGGAGATTTACGATTTGATGGGAAAAGTTATTTTCTCTGAAAACTCTGAGGTTACCAACAATTATTATAAAAAGGATGTTGACCTCACCGATTTTGCTGCCGGCACCTATTTTGTAAAATTATTTCAAAACAACAAACTTCAGGATTCTCAGAAATTTGTTGTTATAAAATAAACTCATTTATCATGTTGAATAAAATCCTGTCGAGGTTTCGGCAGGATTTTTTTTTATTGACAGGCTCATTAATTTATTTCTGTGTACTTTTGCACAAAATTTCCATTTATGAGTCAAGAATTTAGCGAACAGGAACAAATCCGTCGGCAGTCATTAGACGAACTTTATAAATTAGGTATCAATCCCTATCCGGCAGAATTGTTTGAAATTAATGCCAAAACAACTGAAATATTACAGCATTTTCCTGAAAACAATCAGCTTTATCAGGAAGTAAAAATCGCCGGACGTATCATGAGCCGCCGCATTATGGGCGCTGCTTCTTTTGTTGAATTGCAAGATAACGACGGAAGAATTCAATTGTATTTTAAACGCGATGATATATGCACAGGCGAAGATAAGACCATGTATAATACGGTTTTCAAACGTTTGCTTGATATAGGAGATATTATTGGTGTAAGCGGTTTTGTATTTATAACGCAAATGGGAGAAATCACTATTCATGTTCGTGAGTTTAAGGTTTTGAGCAAATCGCTTCATCCACTACCCATTGTTAAAGAAAAAGATGATGTGGTGTTTGATGCTTTTACCGACCCTGAACAGAGATATCGTCAGCGTTATCTGGATTTGATTGTAAATCCGCATATCAAAGAAACTTTTGTGAAGCGTTCGCTTATCATGAATTCTATGAGGCAGTTTCTTACTGCCAAAGAATATCTGGAAGTGGAAACCCCTGTTTTGCAACCCTTATATGGGGGTGCTGCTGCACGTCCATTCAAAACGCATCATAATGCTTTGAACATTCCTTTGTATTTACGTATTGCAAATGAACTTTATCTGAAACGTCTGATTGTAGGCGGATATGATGGAGTATTTGAGTTTGCCAAGGATTTCCGCAACGAAGGTATGGACCGTTTTCACAATCCGGAATTCACTCAGATGGAGCTTTATGTGGCTTATAAAGATTATGAATGGATGATGAATCTTGTGGAAGAAATGGTTGAAAAAGTAGCCCTCGACAGCAATGGAACTACACAAATAAAAGTGGGCGAAAACATTATCGATTTTAAACGTCCATGGAAACGCTACACCATGTTTGAAGCCATTCAGCATTATACCGGCATAGATATTTCGGAAATGGATGAAGCACAGCTTATAGAAACTGCCAAGAAATCAGGAGTAAAAGTAGATGCCAGTATGGGTAAAGGGAAACTGATTGATGAAATTTTCGGGGAAACCTGCGAAGCCCAACTGATACAACCTACATTTATAACCGATTATCCTGTGGAGATGTCGCCTCTGGCAAAAAAACATAGAAGCAAAGAAGGATTGGTGGAAAGATTTGAAGCCATTGTAAATGGGAAAGAACTTTGTAATGCTTTTTCGGAATTGAATGACCCTATTGATCAGCGCAGCCGTTTTGAAGCACAACTGGAACTGGGAAAACGTGGTGACGAGGAATCAATGGTGTTGGATGAAGATTTCCTCCGTTGTCTTGAATTTGGAATGCCTCCAACAGCAGGTTTGGGTATAGGCATTGATCGTTTAACTATGATTATGACCAACTCACATTCTATTCAGGATGTATTGTTTTTCCCGCAAATGAAACCTGAAGTTAAATCGATGGTTAGTTCGGTAGATGATTTTGTTGCTAAAGGAATACCTGCGGAATATGCCGAACTGATAATGAAATCAGGATTCACTACGATTGAATCCTTGAAATCAGCTATTCCAAGTAAGTTGTTTAATGATATTTGTGGATTAAGAAAGAAGTTGAAACTGGATATCAAGGCGCCATCGATTGATGATGTAAATTCTTGGGTTAATAACCTCTAAGACTAGAGAAACACAAACATGCCATTGCATACAACCCCCTACCTATTATATGCTGACAACAAAGGTCAGATTTTCGAAGATACTTCGTTGTTGGTGGTGGGTCGTATTGCTTCTGAAAATATTCTTATAGACAATGATGATTTTATTCCATTGCCCGAAGGCAGCGATTTTTTTCATCTGCCGGGCAGGCATGGCATTGGTTATGATCCTAAAACAAAAAAAATCCGCGAGTGTAAGAAAGGCTGGGCCGTGGCCGCTTTTGTGGCTCCTGCCTATACTTTGACCCATCAGGCAGCCTGGACCACAGAGCCAAATGCTCCCCGACTGCCTTTATATGCTTATGCGGCTATTGGTTGGACCGAAGAAGGTTTCTACACAACAGCCTTCCGTATAGACCCCGACAAACGTCAGGACTGCGACCAGTTTAACCAGTTGTATGTAGAAAAAAATGCCAAACGTATGCTGAAAGCAAATAAAAACAATCGTTTGCTTGAGCATCTTTCCAACTGTGCTTTGGTTTATTTTTGCCCGGCTGCCCGCAACTATTTTTTGAATCGTTGGGAAGCCCCTTTGCCCACATCACCCACCTGCAATTCGCAATGCGTAGGATGTATTTCGTATCAACCTAAAGAAAGTAAGATAAGCTCCACACAAAACCGCATCACCTTTGTTCCCAAACCTGAAGAGATTGCAGAACTGGCAATTGAACATCTGGAAACAGCACCCAATCCTGTTGTTAGTTTTGGTCAGGGATGCGAAGGTGAGCCATTGTTGGTTTATGAAACCATGTGCGAAGCCATCAAACTTATCAGACATAAAACCCAAAAAGGCATCATCAATCTGAACACCAATGCCAGCAAACCCCAAGCGGTGGAAGCCATGTGTAAAGCCGGATTGCAAAGCATTCGCGTAAGCATGAACTCGGTGCAGGAACAGAATTATCTGAATTATTATAAACCTAAAAACTACACCTTTGCAGATGTTTTGCAAAGCATAAAGACAGCCCGTCAATATGGCATTTGGATATCGATAAATTATTTTGTTTTTCCGGGATATACGGATGAAGCTGCTGAGGTTTTTGCATTGCGAAAATTTATCGCGGAATATGATATCAGCATGATTCAATGGCGAAATTTCAATATCGACCCTGAATGGTATGCCGAAGTAGTTCCTCCTGTATCTCCAGGAAATCATTTGGGAGTTAAAAATTTAGTGGAGTCTATACGCAAAGAATTCCCCAAAGTATATCATGGGTATTTTAATCCCGGTTCAGAGATTATTTTCCCAACAGTGAAATAAATCTGTTTTGCTGAAAATATACAGCACTATCTGAATTTTCATTTTTAGCTTTATTTTATTCTTATCTAAAAAATCAGGTTACCTTTTAATTTGATTTGTTTAGATCTTGATTTTCAATTATTTTTATAAGGATATTGCAAGGTAACTATAAAAACAAATATCGCCATATTATATAATTGCACACTTCGTGCATAGTACTAATAGGTTTCTAAAATAACCTTGTCACGCGAAGCAAAGTACCAATAGGTTTCTAAAATGACCTTGTCACGCGGAGCCATGTACTAATAGGTTTCTAAAATGACCTTGTCGCGCGAAGCAATGTACCAATAGGTTTCTAAAATGATGTTGGTCGCCCCAAGCCATGTACTAATAGGTTTCTAAAATGACCTTGTCGCACGAGGCAAAGTACCAATAGGTTTCTAAAATGATGTTGATCGCCCCAAGCCAGGTACTAATAGGTTTCTAAAATGACTTGGTCA
>CAYYQJ010000058.1:0-10410 GCA_964473775.1 uncultured Bacteroidales bacterium
AATAAGATAAAGTACATAGCCGCCTTTTTTTTCGAAAAACTTCATGATCACTCCCCACAGTTATAAGCCAAAAATCAGTAAGATCATGAACGAACCCATAAACAAGAGCTGACTACCCAATGCTCCCCCTCCCGGAGCATAGGTTTCCATAATGTTGGCGATATAAGACGATGAAAAAATACCTGTTATTCCAATGGCAATCATAAGTCCGTTTGAAATAAAACTTAGTATGCAAAATAAAGTAAGTAAGGCTGGCCGTTTACGATGTGTTAACTCTTGAGGTTGTATGGTTTCAGGCATAGAAATTTTGATGTTTTTGTTTAAATAGAATCCTTAGATTTCATAAAATGTTTAAATTTTAAGGAAAACTCTGAAGAACAAAATTACAATAAACACAACAATTTTTCCCTTTTTTTCCACTTTTACTCTCAGAATCTTCATTTATTTTCTAATTTTGCAAAGGTCATTACAATAAAATCATCATTATTAAGTTAGTAATTCAGCGCCTTTATTTATCTTTGAGCTTTCAATACCTTTGTTATGAGTTTTTTGGGCTTTATTAAAAGCAAAGTATTTTTTAAAAACACCTTAATAGCAGTTTTGCTTACCATAGTTATATTGTGGGTAATCATGCGATTATTAAGTTTATATACCCGTCATGGTTCTTATATCACTGTTCCTGATTTTAAAGGAGTGGCTATAACGAATCTTGACAATTTTGCTTCCGACAACAATCTGGAGTATATTATCAACGACTCATTGTATGATTATGCCCTTGAAAAAGGCACTGTAGCCATGCAGGATCCTGCTCCCGGAACCAAGGTGAAAAAAGACAGGAAAATATATCTTACCGTTGTTGCTCTTAAACCCGAACAGGTGAATATGCCCAATTTGGTTGACCTTACTTTGCGTCAGGCAAGTGCCATGCTCGAAACTTATGGTTTGCGCTTTGGCGCCCTTACTTATGTTCCGGATATTGCACATAATGCAGTGTTGAAACAAAAATATAAAGGTAAAGAAATACCTGCCGGCACACAAATTGAAAAAGGTTCGAAAATCGATCTGATAGTGGGTAAAGGTGATGAAAACATGACCACCACTATTCCTGATTTATTTGGTAAGAAACAATCTCAGGCCTTGAAAATGTTGCAGGCTGCATCCTTAAATATTGGTAATGAAATATTTTTGGATGGAAACGACAGCATACATTCCCGAATTTACAAACAAAAACCGAATGCTACCAATTCAGCGCAATTTGGCACAACTGTTGACTTGTGGTATCGCTCGGATAAAAAATATGATTTTAAAAAGAAATAATTCATGATTAAAAAATATACCATACTTGTTTTTCTGCTTTGGGTTAGCACTGCATTGTTTGCACAGGAACATCTTACGGGTTTGAATTCAAACCCATTGTTATCTGCAAAAAATAATGAGGCTTTTACTCTGAAAATAAGTTCCGACACTGCCTTTTTACCCTTTATGGATGACTTTTCTTATAAAACAGGATTTTATCCAAACGGCAATTTATGGGCAGATAAACATGTGTTTATCAACAGCTCTTATTGTATAAATCCGCCCACTGTGGGTGTTGCAACTTTTGATGCACTCAATGATACAGGCGCAGTTTATCCTTATGCCACTCCCACACCTTTCCTTGCAGATTATCTTACTTCTTTGCCCATAAAATTCGCAACAACTCCAACTCCTGCCGATTCTATTTATTTGAGTTTTTATTATCAGCCACAAGGGGTAGCAGATGCTCCTAATGTTGCCGATTCTCTGGTGTTGGATTTTTATACTCCGGCTACCAATAAATGGCATAAAGTATGGGGAACAGGCGGTTTATCTCTCGATTCTTTTCAAACGGTTTACAACAGATACTTTAAGCAGGTTATGATTCCAATCACTCAGACACAATATCTGAGCAATGGATTTAAATTCCGTTTCAGAAATTATGCAAGTATCGCACCGCTCACCATTCCCAGTTGGCAAAGCAATGTGGATGAATGGAATGTTGATTATGTTTATCTGAATAAACAAAGAACCAAAGCCGATACACTGCCTCAGGATATCGCCTTTGTTGATCCCGCCCCGGGTATTTTAAAAACCTATCAGCAAATTCCTGCACGGCATTTTAATAATTCAAATCTACTGCCTTCTTTACAGTTAAAAGAAAGCAACTTATCTGACCAACTTGACAATGTTTCTTACGAATATATTGTTACCCAGGAAAACGGAGCGTTTACTTATACCCATTCAGGTGGAGTTATCGATCATCATCCTTTTTTAACTTCCGGATACGAAACCTATCAACCTCATGCCAATCCTGCAATTGATTTTACATTACCCGCATTTGGCAATACCGACAGTGTGGTTTTCGACATTACCCATATCATGGGAAGTAATGGTTTTACTGATAAAAACCGTAGTAACGATACCATCATTCATCGTCAGGAATTTTTGAATTCTTATGCTTATGATGATGGCACTGCCGAAAACGGCTATGGTTTATCAGGAGCAAGTGCCAAACTGGCTTACGAGTTTACCATAAATCAAGCGGATACTTTGGGCGGTGTTGAAATGTATTTTAACGAAACCCTCAGCAATCCTTATTTTAAATATTTCTATCTCACTATATGGTCGTCGATAGATCCTGAGAATATCATTTATAAATCAAAACGTCTTCGCCCTGAATTTGATTCAACAGCTAACATCAATGCTTTTCATACCTATCAAATTTTAGATACCGTTGTTTTGGTTCCGGGCACATTTTATGTGGGTTGGATACAAACTACCGACGACAATCTGAACGTGGGTTTCGACCGCAATACCAATGCAAAATCTCACACACATTATAATGTAGATGGAACCTGGAATACCTCCACATTTGATGGTTCGCTGATGATTCGTCCGATGATGGGAACATCGTGGCAAAACAAAAATTCAAAACCCGCTGTTACAGGCTGGCCTGCTGAGAATACTTTCCTTTGTCATGTTTATCCCAATCCAACTCATGATGGAAAAATTACCATCGGCTTACCTTCAAATTATGATAATGAAGAAAACAAAAAAGATATTACCACCGAAATATTCGATTATCTGGGACGAAAAGTTTACAGCAATGTTTTTACAGATAAAATCGATGTTTCCTATTTGAGTAAGGGAGTTTATTATATTCGTTTTACTAATTATCATGCCAACGAAATTGCCAAAAACAAATTGGTAATTACACGCTAATTTTACCTATAAACATTCAACATGTCTGAAGACATTGAAGTAGCCGAAGAAGAAAAAGAATTTTTCGAACATCATCGGTTTGTTGCTGATCCGGGCCAAAGTCCTATACGGATAGATAAATTTCTTACTGATAAATTATCGGGAGTATCACGTTCTAAAATACAGTGTGCAGCCGATGCCAATGCCATATTGGTTAATCAAAAGCCTGTAAAATCGAGCTATAAAGTAAAAGGTGGGGATGTGATTTCGGTTGTTATGCCCGAACCTCCGCATGTTTTCGAACTTATTGAAGAAGATATCCCATTAAATATTGTTTTTGAAGATAATGATCTCCTCATTATCAATAAAGAAGCAGGCATGGTGGTGCATCCCGGACACGGCAACTACACAGGTACCATGCTGAATGCTTTGTTGTTTTATCTTCGCAATGATACTGATTCGCATCCATTGCTGGTGCATAGAATAGATAAAGATACTTCGGGAATACTGGTTGTTGCAAAAAACGAAATGAGTCAGGTGGCCTTATCAAAATATTTTTTTGATCATGATATTGAGCGAAAATATTGGGCTTTGGTGTGGGGTGATTTTGATGCTGACGAAGGTACAGTAGAAGGCCATATTGGCCGCAATTTTCGCAACCGTTTGATGATGGATGTTTTTCCTGATGGGTCGCAAGGGCGCAGTGCGGTTACTCATTATAAGGTGATTGAACGTTTTCGGTATGTAACTTTGATTGAATGTCAGTTGGAAACCGGTCGCACGCATCAAATACGCGCACACATGAAATACATAGGCCATCCTTTGTTCAGCGATGCTTTGTATGGTGGCGATGCTGTTCTGAAAGGAACTACTTTCACCAAGTACAAACAATTTGTTACCAATTGTTTTCTGGAATTGCCACGTCAGGCTTTGCATGCAAAATCATTGGGATTTATTCATCCGCTGACCAATAAATTTATTTTTTTCGACTCCGAACTGCCAACTGATATGAATAATGTGTTGGAGAAATGGAGAAAATACATTCGCACAAATCAATAATAAACTTATTGGATAGCTTCTTTTAATGAATCTTTCCCTGAGTTAGCATCGTTTCGTTTTTTATAAATAGCAATATATTCTTCTCAAAAACAACATGCTGTTTCAATTTAATCCTTAAAAAAAAAACGCTGAAGAGTAGAAAAATCTTGATTATCGTTACTCAGTGTTTATGACTAACGACAAAGGAACTCCTTTTACTATAGTCAGCGTTTATGACTAACGATAAAGGAACTCCTTTTATACTACTCAGCGTTTATGAGTAACGATAAAGGAACTCCTTTTACTATAGTCAGCATTTATGACTACCGACAAAGGAACTCCTTTTACTATACTCAGCGTTTATGAGTAACGACAAAGGAACTCCTTTTACTATAGTCAGCGTTTATGAGTAACGACAAAGGAAGTCCTTTTATACTACTCAGCGTTTATGAGTAACGACAAAGGACTTTTTTTAGCCCGTTTGTCGTCAATTGTACATTGTTCGTCTTACCTTGACAAATCTACTACTTTTGCTTATGAGTAAAGAAAATTGAACCAAATGGAACACTTCAAAAAGAAAAATACGAAAAGCTTGAATCGTGCATAATTTATAAGCTCCTTGATTTGATTAATTTTTTTTCAAAAAATTAATTGCTGGTTTTTTAATTTTGGTGTAATAAAAAAAAATGTAATTTTGACCCGATTTAAAATACACAACTATGGAAAACGAAAAAGCACTTGAAATATTAAAAAGCGCCATTTTAATGGAAACCCGTGGCCAGGCCTTTTATAAAAATGTTGTTGATCAAACCAAGAGCGACGAAGTTAAGAATATCTTTACCACTATGATGGAAGAAGAAAAACTTCATGCCGAATTTTTGATTAAACAATTTCTGAGTATCAAGCATAATGGCACACCCGATCAGCTTACTTTGCCAACCGAGTCGGTTGACAATATTGCTAACATGATTTTATCACCTGAAATTAAAAATCAGATTTCAGGAGCCGGTTTTGAAGCGGCTGCTATTTCTGCATCTATTGATATGGAAAATAAGGCTGTTGAAATTTATTCTAATTTCGAAAAAGAAGCAACTAGCCCTGAAATAAAAGAATTGTTTCATTGGCTTGCCAATTGGGAAAAAGGTCATGTGAAATTATTGCACGATCTGGATATAGAATTGCGCGATAAAATCTGGTTCGATAACCAGTTCTGGCCATTCTAATAAAAGTAAGGATAGTTTTTTAATCCTTAAAGTCTATTACAAAAACCTTTTTCTCTGAATTCAATTTCAGAGGGAAAGGTTTTTTTGTCATAATGGATAAGCAGGGATTTTGCCTGTAACCTTGTAATAAACGATATTAGAAGAATAAACCATGTCTGAATCCACCCCCGAAAATCATTGCAGTAAAAACTACTGAATAAATGGATAAATAGGCCGCCTGAACTATGCCTACAATGCCAAGGATGAATGCTATTAATGTTTTGGCAAAAGAGCCTCCATGATAGCGTTTTTTATCGGTTTTCCACAATTCCATTCCTGTGCGGCCTTTTGCCAAACCCATGATGCTTAATATCAAACCGGCAATGCAACACAATATCCCTAAAAACGGAATAAAAAAACACAAGCTTAGCGAATTACCTACAATACTAATGGTTAATGCATTTTGCGCATCGGGCAACAATTCTTTTTGATTTGGAATATCATGTAAAGTTTCCATGTTGATTAATTTAAAAATCTATAATAAAAGTAAAAAAGTATTGCAAATATAAAACAAATCAATGAAACTAAAACACCAATTACACCCAATACCACCCCGTATTTTGCATTCTTCAAGGTTTTTTTATTAACCTCTTCGGCATTTTGTTTATGTTGTTTTTTTATTTTCTGCCCTGTTATAATGGCAATTATTGCCAAAACAGTAGTGACAACAGTGATGAGAATTCCATAAACGGGAATCCAGAAAAACCAACATATCATCAATGATAACAGCCCGCTGATTAACGAAAACCACGAAGATTTTTTAGTTTGCATAATGGTATTTGTTTAAATAATATCCTGAACTGCAAAGTACGTATTTATTTTGCTTACCTACCCATTTGCAGCCTGTTTTTTTACATGGTCTGTCGTAATTAAAAACACTTCCTAAGAAATATAAGTCTCCAATATTTTGCATTTGGGTTTAGGATGAATTTCAAATTCTTTTATTTCGGCAGGAATCAACACGGCTTCGCCCAACGAAATGCTGAAAGTTTCGCCCTGACAAACCAAATCGTAAGCGCCTTCGGTACATAAATGAGCCACAAACGAATCGATATCGTAACAATCGCGGCTCAGTTTCTGATCAACATCCAACAGGTTTACCATAAAAAACTCGGATTGCTGAATCAGCACAGGGCGGTTTTTAATCATAGCAACGTGAGTTTTGTTCGAACCCGCTGTTTCAAAATCAATGGCATCCAAAGCCAAATCGGTATGCAGTTCACGGGTCATTCCGGCCACATCAAACCGATCCCAATCATAAATACGGTAAGTAACATCCGACGATTGTTGAATTTCGGCAAGCATAATTCCCGGTCCTATGGCATGCACATGCCCGGCAGGAATGTAAAAAGCATCGCCCGCAACCACCTTTTCGACATGTAAAATATTGCGAAGCGACTTGTTTTTTAAATGCGAAAGATAATCCTGTTTGGTGATTTTATCATTGAAACCGCTAATGAGTTCAGCATCATTTTCGGCATGTAAAATATACCACATCTCGGTTTTGCCCAACGAACCATGTCGGTGCATGGCCAATTCGTCGTCAGGATGCACCTGCACCGAAAGATATTCGCGGGTATCTATAAACTTAAACAACAAAGGAAATTCGTTGCCAAACTTCTCGAAAACCTTATCGCCAACGAGGTCGCCCATATAAATTTCGACAAGCTCGCTGAGCGAATTGTTTTTCAGAAAACCATTGGAAACAATGCTTTCATTTTCGTCAACGCCCGAAATCATCCATACTTCGCCGCAATTGGGCAAGGGCGCATAGTTGTGGTGCAACAGAGTAGAAATATTATTTCCGCCCCATACTTTATCTTTATAGATAGGCTTAAATTTCAGAGGATATAATTGGTTCATGCGTTCAAATAAATTTAAGTACAAAGGTAAGGGATTTTATGATTTAACCATAAACCATAAAACCATAATAAAAATTCCTCTTTTTTATTCACGGCATTTAATAATTACTAATTTTGCGGCAAACTATAAAACGTTTATTAACTCATTAGAACTATGAATATACTCAACACAAAAGATAAACTTTTCAGCGAATTTCCGGAAATTACTACCGAACAATGGGAAGCAAAAATTCAGGAAGACCTGAAAGGAGCTGATTATGAAAAAAAACTTATCTGGAAAACCTACGAAGGTATTGCCATAAAACCCTATTATCGTGCCGAAAATCTCCGGAATCTGGAATATCAGGAAGCCTTACCGGGCAATTATCCTTATGTTCGCGGATATGCAAATCACACCAATGCATGGCGCATTCGCGAAGATATTGTGGTAACAGATATTGCCAAAGCAAATAAAACTGCCCTTGCGGCCATTGAAGCCGGAGCAACAGCCATCAGTTTCAAAATAAAAGAACTGGCATTTAAAGAAGAATTGGCTAAGCTTTTGAAAGGAATTAACATGGAGGAAATTGCCTTGCACTTTTTCTCGTCTCATTCTTATTCCATTCTGGCGCAACTCATCATAGAATACATTAAAAAATTGGGTTATGATTCAAGGAAGATAAAAGGCACCTTTAATTTCGATTCCATTTCTTATTATTTATTGCATGGCGAGTTTTACAACAGTGCCGACGACAATTTCAACGAGGCGGCCGCTTTAATAAAATATATCAAAGCCGACCTGCCCATGATAAAGGTATTGAACATTAATGGTCAGCATTTTTATAATGCAGGAGCCACTGCTGTTCAGGAACTGGCCTTTACGCTGGCATCGGCCAACGAATATATGGCTCAGATGACCGACCGTGGAATCAGTGCCGATGAGGTTTGTGCCAACATTCAACTTACTTTTGGCATAGGCTCCAATTATTTTATGGAAATCGCCAAGTTGCGCGCTGCACGTATGTTGTGGGCACGCTTGGCCGAACAATATCAACCAAAAGACCCCGAATCGCTCAAAGTAAAAATTCATTCATGCAGCGGCATGTGGAACAAATCGGTTTACGACCCTTACGTAAATGTGCTTCGCCTCACCACCGAATGTATGTCGGCAGCTATTGGCGGCGCCAATGCCATCACTTTGCAGCCCTTCACCAATACATATAAAGAACAGGACGATTTTAGTTTGCGTATTGCCCGCAACATTCAGATTATATTAAAAGAAGAATCTTACCTCGAAAAAGTGGTTGACCCGGCTTCAGGCTCTTATTATATCGAATCGCTTACCGACGAAATTGCCCAGATGGCATGGAATCAGTTTAAGCAAATTGAAGAAGAAGGCGGCATGTTGGTATTTATGGAAAAAGGGCTGCTGAAAAAGGATATTGAAAAAGTAGCTGCCCAAAGAGACCTCGACATTGCCATGCGCAAAACTCCAATCTTAGGCACCAATATTTTCCCGAATCAGAAAGAGATGATGCTCGACGAATATGTAAACAAATTTCAACCCGATGAAGATTCTTATCTGAAACTTTATCGCGGTGCAGAAGCTTTTGAAACCTTAAGACTGGCCACCGAACGTCATGCTAAAAACGGATTGATTCGGCCAAAAGTTTTTCTGGCAACTTATGGCAATCTGGCCATGCGCAAAGCAAGAGCCACTTTTGCAGCCAATTTCTTTGCTTGTGCAGGATACGAAATTATGGAAGAATACCTGTCAACCGACAACGATGCATCTATTCAGGAAATCATAAAATCGAAAGCCAATATGGTGGTTATTTGCAGTTCGGACGAAGAGTATGCACAATATGCCTGCGAATTGGCCGCTGCTTTGAAAAAGAAAAATAAAGAAATACAGATAGTGATTGCAGGTTATCCAAAAAGCATGATTGACATCATGACCTGCGTTGGTATCGATTATTTTATTCATGTAAAAGTAAATGTAATTGAAGCGCTCAACCATTTTCATAAAATCTTTAATATAAACTAAAATTAAAGTTTGTAAAGTAACAGGGGACAAAGTAACAAAATCACAGTTTCCCAAAAACTTTATAAACTTGATGAACTTGACAAACTTGATAAACTAAATCCATGAGACCCGATTTTAAAAATATAGACTATAAACCTTCCCAATCGGTTAATAATATAAACGAAAGTAACATCACAACGGAACCCATGCTCACACCCGAGCATATTCCGTTGAAACCTGTTTATACTGCTAAAGACCTGAATGGGATGGAACATCTCAATTATGCTGCCGGACTGGCACCTTTTCTGCGTGGTCCTTATTCCACCATGTTTGTGATGCAACCCTGGACCATTCGGCAATATGCTGGATTCAGTACTGCCGAAGAATCCAATGCATTCTACCGCCGCAATCTGGCAGCAGGACAAAAAGGATTGTCCGTAGCCTTCGATTTGGCTACCCATCGCGGCTACGACTCCGACCACGAACGCGTGGTGGGCGATGTAGGAAAAGCCGGTGTGGCCATCGATTCCATTATGGATATGAAAATATTGTTCGACAGCATTCCTTTGGATAAAATGTCGGTTTCAATGACCATGAATGGCGCCGTGTTGCCCGTGCTTGCCTTTTATATTGTGGCTGCCGAAGAACAAGGCGTAGCTATGGAAAAACTCAGTGGAACCATTCAAAATGATATCCTGAAAGAATTTATGGTGCGCAACACCTACATTTATCCGCCTTTGCCTTCGATGAAAATCATTGCAGATATCTTTGAGTTCACCTCTAAGAATATGCCCAAATTCAATTCCATCAGCATCAGCGGCTATCACATGCAGGAAGCAGGTGCTACTGCCGATATAGAGCTGGCATATACCCTTGCCGACGGACTGGAATACCTCCGCGCCGGAGTGAATGCAGGTATGGATATCGATTCTTTTGCTCCCCGTTTGTCGTTTTTCTGGGGTGTGGGAATGAATCATTTAGATCGGAAGAGCACACGTCTGAACTCCAGTCACCTGAAGCTATC
>CAYYQJ010000059.1:0-10378 GCA_964473775.1 uncultured Bacteroidales bacterium
GGTTTCTAAAGAAGAAATAGAAATCATCACTTCGTGGCGCCGCCCCATTGTATTGCTGAAACAAACTAAAAAACTGGCAACAGCGGTAAATTACAACCTCAATAAGCTAGGTGCCTTTCTGCCTTATATGCCTTTTCATTATCAGTTGTTCAGTCGATCGGGTTTGGAAGCTTTGGTGATGACCAGCGGAAATGTTTCTGACGAACCTATTATTATAGATGATGCCATGGCACTGGCAAAACTAGCCCCGATTACCGATGCCATTATTACCTATAACCGCGAAATTTATAACCGTTGCGACGATTCGGTTTGCTTTGTAAGCCATGGCGAAGTTCAATTGATACGCCGTTCCAGAGGCTATGTCCCCACACAGATATCTCTTGATTTCAGTGTGGAAGGCATTGTGGCAACAGGTGCCGAACTTAAAAACACTTTCTGTCTTGGAAAAGGCAACAAAGCCATAGTGAGTCAGCATATAGGCGATTTAAAGAATGTGGAAACCATGGAGTTTTATACCGAGTCGCTGTCGCGATTCAAGCAATTGTTTCGATTTAAACAAAGCCTGATGGTTTGCGATTTGCATCCCGATTATCTTTCTACACGATTTGCTACAGAGAATGGTTTGAAATATTTGCAAGTGCAACATCATCATGCACATATTGCCTCGTGTATGGCCGAAAACAACATCAACGAAAAGGTGATAGGTGTAAGCCTCGATGGTGTGGGGCTGGGCACCGATGGTAAAGTGTGGGGTGGCGAGTTTCTGGTGTGCGATTATCAGGGGTTCGAAAGAGTGGCGCATTTTGAGTATATGCCCATGCCCGGTGGCGACAAAGCCAGTGTGGAACCCTGGCGCATGGGAGTGGCTTATTTATATAAGTATCTGGGCAAAGATTTCATGAATCTTGATATCCCTTTTGTTAAAAATCTGGACTCAAAGAAGGTTGAATTTTTGTTGAAAGCAATAGATGCCGGAATAAACACACCTCTAACTTCGAGTTGTGGAAGATTGTTTGATGCAGTAGCTGCCATATTAAATGTTTGTGAGCATCAGCAATACGAAGCTGAGGCAGCCATGCAGTTGGAAGCCATCATGAATAATGAAAGTAACGATGATTCTTATCCTTTTACAAAAGGTGAGAATAACGTGATAAGCTTTAAAGCGACTATCAAAAATATTGTTGAAGATTTGCTTATTGGGACTCCCGTGAATATGATTTCAAAGCGTTTTCATAATACGATTTGTACTGCGATTATATCTTCGGTTTATGAAATCAGCGAAAAACATCATATTAATATTGTGGCTCTTTCGGGTGGTTGCTTTCAAAACCAATACTTGCTCGACAGATGTGTTGCATCGTTTACAAAAGATAATTTCAAGGTGATTACCCACCACAAAGTTCCTGCCAATGACGGAGGCATTTCCTTAGGACAATTGGCTATTGGGGCGCATTCGATTCAGGTGATTGGTGAAATTTTATTAGGTTTATTAAGAGTTAGTATTTAGCAATATAGAAACTAACCCCCACCTTATTATCCTAGTTGAAATTTAAAGAAATTTCAACAAAAGTGATAATGATTTTTCTTTTTTTTATATTTTTGAAGTCTGAAACCATTTTTAATTTAAAATCAGAGATATGAAAATAGGATCTTACAACGATTTGCCCTCGAAAATTAATTATCAAAATGAAATCATGAGTCTTTATGTCAGTACGTTGCTGGCAGATGAAGTTGGCATAAGATCAGTATTATCCTTTGACTTGATGGTATATACTTGTTTCGATGGATTAAGTGACGAAGCGGTGGTTTGTAGACTATTAGATTATCAAAAGGGGAGTAAAGAGACGGAGATACTGGAAAGCCTCGAAATATTTAGATTGAGAATGCCCTCAATACAGCGTTTAATAAAACAAAAACATAAAGATAAAAATACGCTGCAGCTTATTAACCAGTATCGAACAGGTATGAGTTACTTTAGGAAAGTATTAAAAATGACATTAGAAGCCCGTTTAAAAGAATTCAATTTGATTGAATTGGTTGATTTTGAAAAAGAAGAATTATGGAATCTTGATTTTCCAACCTTTACCTTGGATACAGATTTAGAGGACTCTTATATAGCAGAACTTACACTAACATTAACGGAAAAAGATTATACTTTATATTTCGATGAAGTTGTAGAAGATTTGTTTTCATTTTGCTTATCTGATGCCCCTGATAAAAATAATATTGAATTTATTAAAGTGCCCCTTTTTGATTTTCCATTGTTTGAAGGCTTTACCTATCTACAAATGAAATATTCCATACAAGATTTGAAAACTGTGTTGACAGCATTCAAAAAATCATTCGATGAACTTTGCCTCAGACTTTACGACATGACTTTCTTACCCGAAAGCTTAGAAGAAATAACTCAGCATTGCCTTCAGTCAATCATGCCACATAAACAACCTGTACAGCAAGCCATAAATAATAGTATTTATTTAAGTCGTTTAAAAAACAAAACTGATGCAACTAAGGGAATCAGGTTTTGCTTGGGAATAACTTCAATTGAAAATCTGATTAATTACTATGACAGGTGTGAAATTGTTCAGCCTTATGTAGCAACCCAGATTAAACAACAGGTAGGAAGGCAAATGGATTTGAAAGCAATTTGTATCTTTGTGTATTGCACGTTTTAAAAATAGTTGAACTCAAGCCACCTATTTGTTTATTATGAGATTCACAAAGTAAAATAATCAGATATTAAATTTTGAACTAAACCACGATAGTATGAAAATTAATCTTTACAACCGAAGCCATTCAACTGAGGTGATGGGAAATGAAATGAAATGTTTTCCAGCAAATTTATTGCTTTCAGAATTTATGAATGTTTATTCATGGATTGCCAGCGAAATGATATTTCTGATAGAAATCGAAAGAATGAGCGATGACCTGGTTATTACTTGGGCACCGTCGTTTGTTAAAAATGATGAATTTGCAATGCGGGGTGTAAGATTGATGCAAGGTGCATTACCCATTGTAAAAAAGATTAAAGCGATGAAGCATAAATCTCAGGCGGACCTTGTTAGACTAGGCACATTTAAGAAAGACATGTGGCAATTGAGAATGATCTTTAAAGAAACTCTTGAATACAGATTAAAAGGGTATGGGATACTTGAGTTGGCTCCTTTTGAGAATGATAAAGTGATGAAATTGTACTTTATAAATCATGAAATAAACGATATTGTAGAGCACAGTTTAATAACTGAAATAACAAAAACATTAATTGATAGAGAGTTTATTTTCAATATCGACTCATCTGTTGAGCAAATTTTCTCGTTTGAATTGTATAATGAAACTCAGCATAACCCCTGCGATTTTATTAAAATACCGCTTTGGGATTTTCCTGTTTTAAAAAATATGACTTATCAGGAATTGAAATACACAAGAAACATGCTGCAGGAAAAATTAGTACCATTCAATGAGAATCTGAAGAATTTATCTTCTGAAATCTTTGATATCCCTTTGAGTCCCGAAAACAATTCATTATTAAAAAATTTAGGTTCTGATAAATTGATGGCTTATAAATCAAGCATACAAAAAGAAATTGATGAGAGCATCTACATTAATAAATCGAAAAATCAAAACAAAGTTGATGTCGGAGTAAAATTTTGCGTGGGTATCACCTCGGCTGATAATCTTGTAAATTACTTTTGTAAAACCGATAATATAGAATCTTACATGTCAGAAGAAATCAAGCAAAGAACCGCGCGACACATTGATTTAAAATCTACTTACATTTTCACCTACTTTGAAGTGCACAATTAACACTAACCTTTGTTGATTAATATTTATCCAATCTAAAAAAAACAAACAAATGAAAATAGTACTTTTTAACCATGTTGATGCAAATATACATCCTGAAATAGAAGCAGCTTATCTTCCGCCACATCTTTTTATGGCTGATATTGTGCATTACGATTCAGTTATTTCAGTTATTATAATGATTTATACTTATGTTGATGATTATTCTGATGAAACTATTATCGAATTGTTTGAAGCTTTCCATGAAGACAATGAAGAAATCGATGAGTATATTGAGGATATAAGAGACAGTTTTGAAAGGGCTAAAGGAATTAGGAAAATTAAACATAAAGATAAAAACGCATTAGTTATTTTAGGGCAATTAAAATCAATTTTCAATGATTTAAGAACAGACATTAAAGAACAATTTACAGGAATGCTTGAGACTCTAAATTTAAATGTATTCTTGCCTTTTTTTGAAAAAAAAGTTTTGATTCTGGAAACCGGAGATTTGTTCTCAGATGAAAATAATGAGAACAAACTATTAACGGAAATCTCAAAAATACTAATCAATAATGATGTTTTATTATCATTGACCGATAGTATCGAAATAAATAATCCTTTTGATACACTTTCCTCAAACAGTGAAGAATTTTGCAGCTTCATCAAAGTTCCTTTGTGGAAATTTCCGCATCTGCTAATCAAAAGTTTTGATCTCTTAAATTTTACCAGGGAACAAATGCTGCCTGTTTTTAAACCTTTTAATGAAAACCTCAGAAAACTTCAAAACGATTTTTTTACAATCAATTTCGCCCCTGAGAATTTGCCTCTTATCAAACAAAAAATAAACAAAAAAATCATGCCGCATTTGGCCAACATTCAGAAAGCAATTGATGAGAGCCTATATATAAGCAATATGAAAAACACCTTTTCCGAAAATTCGGGAATGAATTTCTGCCTTGGTATTGCACCCGCCGAAACCATAGTTAAATACTATCAGGATACTGAAATCATCCAGCCTTTCGAAGCCAGTGAAATCATAAACAGAATTACCAGACATAATAATTTGAAAGCTACCTATATTTTTACTTACTTTGAAAAACAAAATCTTTGATTTTGTATTGCTGAGTTTATATTAACCATTCACCTTAAAAAAAATTAACCCATGAAAGTAATATTTTACAACACTTTGGTTTCAAAAGTAGAAATGATAATTGAAGCAACCTATCTTCCGGCTTATCTTTTAGTGGCTGATAATGTCCATTTTGATTCAATACTTTCTGTTAGCTTAATCCTTTATGCTGAAGTTGACAAATTCCCCGACAACATTATCATTAATGTGTTCGAAAGTTTTAATATTGATAATGAAAAGGCAATTCGGCTTGCTAAGGAAACTCGCGAAGTATTAAATGATTCTAAAGTGCTAAAGAAAATTAAAAATAAAAACAAGGAAACTTTAGTTGTTTTAGGAAAATTAAACACAGTTCTCAAACATTTAAGGATAATGGTTAAAGATTATTATGCTGATAATCTTCAACGTGTAAATCTGTTGCCAATCTTACCTTTTTATGAAAATAAAATTTTGACTCTTGATGTGGGTGATATGTTTGACGAAGAAAATAAAGAGAGTAAGCTCTTAACTGAAATCTCAGAAATACTAATTAATAACAACGCTACCTTATCTTTGTCTGATATTATTGCGCAGAATCTTCCTTTTGATACACTTACTTCAATAAATAAAGCAGATTGCCGCTTCATCAAAATTCCATTATGGAAATTTCCTAAGCTTCTTTATAATTCTTTTGAACAAATTAATTATTCACGCGAACAACTAAAACCCATTCTTCAACCCTTCAAGGATGAACTTAAAAAACTGAAAACTGAATTTTTCGGAATCGATTTTATCCCTGAAAATCTGCCTTTTTTCAAAGAAAAAATAAACGAAAAAATCATGCCTCATTTGGCGAACATTCAGAACGCAATTGACGAAAACCTGTATTTAAACAATGTTAAAAATAAATATGCCGATGATTTTAGTTTAGGTTTCTGCCTTGGTATTGCACCCGCCGAAACCATAGTTAAATATTATCAGAAAACTAAAATTATCCAGCCTTTCGAAGCCAGTGAAATCATAAACAGAATTTCAAGACACAGTAATTTGAAAGCTACTTTTATATTCACTTACTTTGAACCATTGACTCAAAATACCAGCAATATTGAACCTGACTAAAATATCAATCTTCCAAAAAAAATAATTATGGATTTAATTTTCTACAACAATCTTACCAACAATGTTTCGCCCATAGATGAAGTTTCTTTTCTTCCACCAAATCTTTTAATGGCTGATACTGTATGTTGCGACTCTTTTATTTCGGGTTTAATTTTAATGATTGAACTCAATGAAAAAATTCCTGATGAAGATATTATCAGATTGTTTGATCAGCAATTCAAAGACATAGAAGAAACAAGAGGCGACATTGAACACGTAAAAAGAATTCTGCCTGATGTAAAAAATCTAAAAAAAATCAAACATAAAGATAAAAATGTACTTGCTTGTTTAGGACTATACAATTCGCACATTAGAGATTTTAGAAGACTTCTTAAATTTACTTATACCGATATAAGTAAAAAACTACATTTATTCGAAATAATTCCTTTCTACGATAAGAAAGTATTTATGCTTAGTTATGGAGAAAATGATAAAGCTGGAATAAATGAAAAAAAATTTCTAACAAAAATTGCCGACGCATTAATTTACCGGCAAAAAACTTTCTCATTAACCAATCATATCGAAACTTTTTTTCCTTTTCAAACCATCACTTCGCCTGAAACGGATGATTGCGGCTTTATTAAGATGCCTTTATGGAAATTTCCTTTCATCGTTAATACTCCTTTCGAACATATTAATTATACCCGCGAACAACTACAGCCTGTTCTGCAAGCTTTCAAAGGTCATCTTAAAGAACTTCAAACAGAATTTTTCGGAATCGATTTTGTGCCAGAAAATTTTCATCAGATAGAGCAATACATCATTGAAAAAATGATTCCGCTGATTTCTCCTGTTCAAGATGCTATTGACGATAACATTTATTTGAGCAAACTGAAAAATAATAGCCCCGAAAATTCGGGTTTGGTTTTCTGTCTTGGTATTTCATCAGCCGAAACTATCGTAAATTATTATGAAAAAAATGAAATAATTGAGGCTTTTGAAGCCAATGAAATTAATCTAAGAATCGCGCGACACATTGATTTAAAATCTACTTACATTTTTACTTACTTTGAAGTGCATAATCCGGGCTGATTTTTTTTGTTAGAGTGATTAAAAAATTCTCTAAATTCGCACATCAATTCATAAATAATAAAAATTATGGCAACAGTCAGTAAATACGAGTATATCGAAATTGAGGACAGCCCCGATTTCAAATCGCTGCGTATAAAAAACATCAAAGGATTCGTTAAACTGATGCAAATGTATCAGGTGAAATTTATTTTACGCTCAGAAAAAACCGAAGCAGATGAAATTGTGCTTCGCGAGTTTATGTTTCTCGAAAATCAGATTTTGTATCGCCTCAACAGTTGCAATTTCAAAAATGTAGAAGATTTTGAAGATGCAGCTTATCGCGATTTTCCGGATTCGGAAAGCTATTACGAAGCGCAAAAATCAGGTATCAGCACCTACAAAGAATATATGGATTGCAAAAAAACCGGCGTGGTGGACAAGCAGCTGTATGTGAAAGCACAAAAACTTGGATTTTATGATGCTTACGAGAAATTTAAAGATAAATGTATCACCAAAAAAGGATTAATCCCTGCAAATTTCAATATTGAAGAATTTGATTCGGCCATCAAGCTTTCGGAGCATGCAACTGCCAAAGGTTTTAAAGATTATGGCGATTTCGACAGGGCATTTTTTATGGGTTTTGCCGATAAAATTACTTTCGAAGATGCCAAACTAAAAGGCTTTACTTATGCCGAAGATTATCTGAGCGCCGTGAAAATGGGTTTCGAACTGGTGAAAGAATATCAGGAAGCCCGACATCTGAATATCGGCAACAAATTCGAATTCAACTATTATCATTCGCTCAAAAATGCTACCAAAGGTATTTATACTTTCGATCAGGTGTTGCTTATGAATGCGCTTAACGCCTGCGATAACGGAAAAAAACTTTCGCTAAAAAAACTGTTGGAGCTGTTGAGGCAGAAAGAAGATGAAGTAAAATTTATCACCAAAGAAGATGGCACCCGCGATTTTCCCGATTGGTACACCCGCAAGTTGAAAACCGAGGAAGATATCAAAGCCTTTGCTACATCAGAAAATCACATGAAACCCTACGGCATTTTTGATTTGGACGGCGAGTATTTTGAAATCTGGAAAATTTCGCGCCAAAAGATTTATGTGGATGGAAACAACGTAGCTTTTACAAATAACCGAAAAAGAGAAAATCCGGATGGCGACGATAAACCACATAGCAGCAACATCAAAATTGTGGTGGACGAGTTGATTAAACATAATTTCGAAGAAATCATCGTGATTGGCGACCCGGGCCTGAAACGTAGAACCCCCGATTTGCCTATACTCACCCGCATGATTTCTGATAAGCAAATTGTATATCACGAAGCCCCATCATTGACCGAAGCCGACGAATTTTTTATTAAAAAAGCCAAGGCCGATAAATGTTATATTGTGAGCAATGATACGTTTAGAGACTGGAAACTAAAGGATACCTGGATAGCCGAAAATATCGACCGCATCCGCATTCCTTTTATGATAGATAACGGTCAGGCCACCCTTTCGGGCCTCGAAAAACTAAATAAATAAGGAGTTTATTGCTCTTCTTCTTCGTCAGTTTTGGATTTTTTGCTTCTATAAATCACGTAATCTTTGTGCTTTGCGGCGTTGCGGCTTGCCCAATAGGTTTTGCCGTACTTGAACACCTCGGTGATTTTTTTGTAGAGCGTATTGCCCAATACTATGCGGTTTTCGGTGGCTTCGTCGCGCAATTTTTCGCTTGCGAGTGTGGCCATCACCTTTGAGTCGAAGCTGGTATTCAATGCAATCAAATCATCAATCATTTGTTGGGTAAGGCCTTTTTCCAAGAGGTCGGGCAGGCACACCTGGGCCATTTGTGCAACCATTTTTGCACACGAAGCCAGCCTTGAATTGCTCATAGACGACATGCCTTTGGTGCCAAACTTGCGATAGCTGGCCGATTTTAGTCCATATTTTTCTTCAGCCCGCGCCATAATGCTGCGTATGGATTCTTTTACACTTTCTTTGCAGGCATCGCGTTCTTCGCGGGCAGTCTTTGCATCGGCTATCAAAACACCGTCGGGAGGAAATTGCCGTACCTGCCTCACCAAATCAACAATTTCATCATAAGCAATAGTATCAATACCATAATTAACCAATATTAAGGCATCTCTATCTATTAATGTAATGCATCTTTCGCCCAATCCAAACAATTTGGGAAAGGTCATGTGATATATGGGTTCTATTTTAGTTTTTCTCATAACATAATTGATAAAATCAGGAACAAAATTAATAAAAAAATAGTTTACGGAAATAAAAAAATTGTTTTCCTACCACTGATTTTAGTTTTCCTACTACAAGAATTAGCTTTCCTACTATCATTTTTTCTTTTCACTCCAATAAAATTAATTTTCATGCTTCCGGATTTTATTTTCCTTCCAGCGTTTTTTAAATATTTTCTAACATTTTTATTTTTCCTTCTTCTGATTGTACTCTGTTTTCTTCCGTTTTTTTGTTTCCTTCCATTTCATATTCATTTCCTTCCAGTGTATTTTTGTTTCCTACTACTATAATGTGTCACTTTGGCAGTATGTACATTATTTTTGCATGTAGGAACTGATTTTAAATTAGAACGCAATATTAATTTTATAGTGTGTAAATAGGTTTTGATAAAAGGAAAGCCATTTTTTATGGAAAACAAAGTATTTTTGAAAGTAGGAACACTAATTCCGGAAGAAGGAATAGAGATGAAGATAGAACGCAAAGACGTTTTTGTAGTAGGAACGGTCATTTTGGCAGTAGGAACACTCGTTTTAGTAGTAGGAAAAGAAATTGGAGTGCATATAGAACAATGTTTCCTATATTTAAGCCAGACCTGCCTGAAACAAAAAGGCGAAAATCATAAACATCAAAAAACAAATCTCAAACCTAACTACCGTCAGGCAAGCTAAATTTCAAAAAGAATAAAAAATCAATTATCAAAACCGTTTTTAATTTTCGAAATTTTGAAATTGTAATTTAACTTGCCTTACAGCAGTTAGGTTTGTTATTTAATAACTGAGCTTTGATATTTAATATAACTTGCCAACAAGTGCGAAGATTTCAATTTTAAGAGACTAAACATTACAGATATTATGCGGACTGACGATATTCAGAAAAACACTAATAAGAAGCAACGACTATTGATATTGTAAGACTGACGAAGACCACCAATTATCCCCAAATGATAAATCAAAACATCAGAAATTGAATAAATTGTATTGAGGTTCGAATATTAGTTTCTACATAAAAATTATGGCGCATACCATTGTGATTAAGATCGGAAGAGCGTCGTGTAGGGAAAGAGTG
>CAYYQJ010000060.1:0-10376 GCA_964473775.1 uncultured Bacteroidales bacterium
TCTTCAAAATAATATCTGAAAATAAAAGCTCCGTTTTCGTAAGATGTGGCCTGGAAAGGTATCCCTTTTATCATCAAAGCAGTCATAGAATAGATGGTCAATACCATCATTGACAAAGCAAATACCAGAAAAGCTACTTTGTAATTTTTGAAGCCTGTTACTTTCAGAAATATCGGAATAATAAGAGGAGCTGTAAAAAAGAATAGTTTTTTCTCGAATTCGAAATGAGCTACGGAGTTATTACTAAAAATCAGAAATTCTATTAAATACGTAATAAAAGGAATCACAAAAACCAGATTCAGCAAAAGAGTTTTCCCCACTTTAAATGGTTTGATAAAAAAAGATATCAGCGTAAAAGCCGATAGCAGCATGAAAATAAAATTGGCAAACTTCAAAGGGAACACCGGAAATGCGAACAACATTAAAAATAATATGCTCGCTATCAAATGCAGCTTATGATGTTTGCGATTATTTTCCGGTAATATGCCTGCTGATTTTATCATCAATAAAAGCCTTGAACTCAATTCGGAATCTTTCTATACAGAAGGATTTGATATTTTCTTCAAAATGTTCGCGCACAAAAACCCGTTTCCCAACATCGAATGCCCGAATGGCTGACACCATGTTTTCAACAGTTTTCTGATGAAAAAATACCCCTGTATTTTGATTCACGGTTTCTTTATATCCCCCAACGGAAGGTATAATCACAGGTGTGCAGTAGGATTGAGCTTCCACAATAGATATTCCGAAATCTTCAGTAGCTGCAGCCACAAACGCTTTGGCCTGAGATAACTTCAGACGTTTTGTTTCGTCATCTATATAGCCTAAATAGGTAACATTGGGAGGAAGGTTTTTCATGGTTTTTTTTCGCATGGGTCCATCGCCGGCAATCTGCAGTTTCAGTTCGGGCATTTGCCGAAAAGCATCAATAATCAAATCCACATTTTTATAAATCACCAATCGGGAAACCGAAAAATAAAAATCACTTCTTTCGGATGCCGATTCTTTTATTTCGACATCTACAGGCGGATAAATCACAGTGCTATCTCTGCCGAAAAATCTCTTTATACGATCGCGTACAAAACCTGAATTGGCGATAAAATAATCCACTCTGTCAACACTTCTCAAATCCCAACGGCGGAGTTTTTCGAAAAAGAATTTTAAAATCGACCTTGTTACTTTTGTTTTTGCAGCTTTTAAATAATCCTCTTTTAAGTCCCAGGCATAACGCGCCGGACTATGACAATATGAAATATGCAATTGTCCCGCTCTTCGTTTTGCGCCTTTGGCCACACAAGATGAGGAAGAAATGATGACATCATAATCCGCCAAATCAAGCCTTTCGATAGCACTCGGAAATAAAGGAAAAAGATTGCGGTAGCGAATTTTAGCCAAAGGTATCTGCTGAATGTAGCTGGTGTGAGTAGTTTTGCCAGCAAGATAATTTTTTCGGTTTTCCGGAGTAAAAAAATCGAAAAGGCAATAAACATCGGCATCAGGATAACAATGAAGTATTTCGCGCACAACCATTTCGGCTCCGCCAGCTTCATTAAACCAATCATGTACCAATGCAATCTTAACCATTTTTGAACTACTGCTTTTCAGGGAATCAAAATTATTTTTTATGTAAAATTAAAATTTCGGAAATCATTTTTGCCGAAACGTCAAAATTAAATTTATTTTTCAAATGTAGCGCATCCTTTTTTTGATATTGCTCATTCCCAATTTTCGGCAATTGCTTCAAAAAAGAATCTGCATCCATAGCTGTGTAATAAATCGGCAATTCGCCAAAGGACTCTCTATACACAGGCAAATCAGGAACTATCACAGGAGTTTCTAAAGTAAGTGCTTCTAAAACCGGAATGCCGAAGCCTTCATATTCGGAAGGAAAAACCAGGGCAGAGGCATGTTTCATCAATGTATAATACGCTTTATCATCCACATAAGCAAGTAAATGCAGATGGTTTACTTCTTTTAAAAATGCATCTTTAAAAATACCAGAATCGGCTCCAACGCCCACAATATGATAACCCATTTTTTTTATTTGAGGCATAAGGGACAACACCAATGCCGCATTTTTTCGCGGATTATAAATGCCTGTCAGCAACAAATATTTGAAGGAGTAAGGTTTTTGAGCATCATATTCCATTAATGGGATGCCATTATGAACTACCGTAATTTTATCAGAAAGAATAGAAAACCGGTTAATGATTTCTTTTTTAATGAAATCGGAAACCGTAAGTATGGCCATCGATTTATTGCAAAGCCTCGGAATCAGAAACTGATACCAAAGACGAAAGGAATTTGAAAACCATTGTTTGTTTTTCAAAAAAGCCAAATCGTGAATGGTTACCACCTGATTTCTATAAAGCAAAGGGGCGGAGTTACAAAGATTGATCAACAAGGCCTTTTTATGAAAAAGCAGAAACAATGGCAAGCCTATTTGCTCCCATATAAATCCGGAACACCATTTGGATTGACGAACCTGTAATCCCTGAAAACTGAACTTCCCACGAGGCACAAGAACCACCATATTAGGATGTTCTTTTTGCAATGCCAGCGAAATACCCACAGCGAATTTTTGCACACCAGTTGCTTTTTGCGAAAGAAACTTTCCGTTGATGAAGATGCGTTGGGCAGATGGCATTGACTTTGGCTTTATTATGCAAAACTAATAAAAAAACTGAAGATGTCATTATAGCTAGAGGCTTAACAATTTAATAACGCAAAGGTGATTGGGTGGATTGTGGATTTGCGATTTGTATTATTCATGGTTATTTGACAATAAAAGTCATTAGTTGTCATTGGCTGATATTTCATTATTCACCTTACGCCCATCAATTTTATTAAAGAAGCTTCTAACTATATTTGCATCAGTTTTTTGAATTAATTTGTAAAGAAAAATATCTCATTATTATGAATCGAACATCTGCTGCCATATAATTCGTTTCATTCGGAATACCAACTCCGCGAATCATTGCAAAAGAAAAATTTGCCTTTTCTGAAAATCTTAAACATCTTGTATATCATGATATTACAATATCAGCGATTCAATTCGACATCACAAAAAGTTACTTGGCTTCATCGAGACTTCCATACGACACAAAACAACGTTACTTTGCATCGTATGGAAGTCCAGATGGCATAAAACAACGTTACTTTGTATCGTATAGAAGTCCAGATGGCACAAAACAACGTTACTTTGTATCGTATGAACTTACGGATGGCACAAAACAACGTTACTTTGTATCGTATGAACTTACGGATGGCACAAAACAACGTTACTTGATATCATCTGGAAGTCGGGATGGCATAAAACACCGTTATTTGAGTTCAAATCAAAGTATTATCCTTACTAATTCTTTATTTGTAGCAATCCCACCATCCCACAATATTTAAAACACTTATTATCTGATGTTATCTTTAAATAAAATAGAAGAAAACAAAAAGGCTTACCAAATCAGCAAGCCCTTTCTTTATAAAATCATACAATCTGAAAACCTTAATTGTCAAGCTTAATTTATCAAACCGTCATAATATCTTTTTCCTTCTGATCCATCAGTTTATCTACCCTGGTGATAAATCCATTGGTCATCTCCTGAATGTCGTTTTCGGTTTTTTTCACCAAATCTTCAGGCACACCTTCTTTT
This sequence comes from uncultured Bacteroidales bacterium, assembly GCA_964473775.1. Taxonomy (GTDB): domain Bacteria; phylum Bacteroidota; class Bacteroidia; order Bacteroidales; family CAIWKO01; genus CAIWKO01. The sequence goes on from CAYYQJ010000060.1 coordinate 3,651, forward strand.
TCCAGTTTCTTAACGGTTTCGTTAGAGGTTCTGCGGATGCTGCGGATGGCAATTTTGGTGTTTTCGCCTTCGGTTCTGGCTTTTTTAGCCAAATCGCGGCGGCGTTCTTCGGTTAAAGGCGGCACGGTAATGCGCAACACTTCGCCATCATTGCGTGGGTTGAAACCCAGATTGGCATACATAATGGCCTTTTCAATCAATGTCAAAGTGTTTTTATCCCAGGGTTGCACCACAATTTGTTTGGCATCGGGAGTGTTGATATTAGCCACCTGATCTAAAGGAGTGGGTACACCGTAATAATCAATTTTAATTCCATCAAGCATTTGTGCGCTCGATTTTCCGGTTCTGATTTTCTGAAATTCCTTTTCCAGATGCACAATGGCATTCTGCATGGTTTCTTTGGTTTCTTCCAGTAAAAATAAAATTTCTTCTGACATAAAATACTTTAAATTAAATTTTGTGCAAATCTACTAATTTTTCAAAACAATGAGTAACTCTCTAATAAAAATCAATTACTAACAAAGGTTCCAATGTTTCCACCCTCTATGACTTTAAGCAGATTTCCTTGTTTATTCATATCAAAAACCACTAAGGGCATATTGTTATCTTTACATAAAGTAAAAGCCGTGAGGTCCATGATACTTAGTTGTTTTTCTAATGCCAAAGCAAAGGTTAGGGTTTCGTATTTCACTGCTTCAGGATGTTTTTCGGGGTCGGCAGTGTATATTCCATCTACACGGGTACCCTTCAAAATGGCATCGGCTTTAATTTCCAATGCACGTAGAACGGAGGCAGTATCCGTTGTAAAAAATGGATTTCCGGTGCCTCCGGAAATGAGAACCACATTTCCTTCTTCCATATATTCAATGGCTTTTCGCCCGCTTGTAAGTTCGCAAACAGGGTTGATAGCAATACCTGACAATACTTTTGATTTTACACCCACTGATTCCAAGGCCGATTGCAGAGCCAGTCCGTTAATGACTGTGGCAAGCATTCCCATATAATCGCCCTGAACACGTTCCACTCCAAAATTATTTCCCTTCAATCCTCTGAAAATGTTGCCACCGCCTATAACAATAGCCATCTGTATATTTAAATCGTGTGCTTTTTTTATTTCTTCGGCATATAAAACCAGCATGGCCGGATCAAATCCATATTGTTTTTCGCCCATAAGCGACTCGCCGCTTAGTTTGAGTAGAATTCTTTTAAACTTCATCTTGTGTTAATTTGTAAGCTCACAAAAGTAGAAAAAAAAAGAGAGAATTCAACATTCTCTCTTTCTACAATGTGTTTATTAAAAAAATTACTTTACAGAAATTCTTTTAAAATCAACAACTTTCAAATCTTTATTGCATTCGGTTAAATACTGAGCAATGGTTTTTTTATTGTCGCGAATAAACTCCTGATTCAATAAAGTAGATTCTTTATAGAATTTATTGAGTTTTCCCTGAGCAATTTTATCAAGCATTTCTTCAGGTTTTCCTTCGGCGCGTGCCTGTTCTCTTCCGATTTCAAGTTCGCGTGCAATGGTATCAGCATCAACATTGCTTGCATCGATTGCTACAGGAGCCATAGCTGCAATCTGCATAACGATATCTTTACCCACCTGATCAATTTCTTTACCTTCGTTAACACTGAAACCAGCCATAGAGGCTAGTTTGTTACCATTATGATTGTAAGCAAAAACCATAGGAGCTTCAATGAAAACATATTCGTTTAACTGAATTTTTTCACCTGTTTTTCCCATATAATCACTAACATGATCAGCAATTGACCTATCGTTGATTTTCAAAGCATTTAATTCGTCCTTTGATTTTGGTTTATTGTTGAGAGCCAAATCCGAAATAGCATAAGCCAAATCAATGAATTCCTGATTTTTTGCAACAAAGTCGGTTTCGCTATTCAACATAGTAATAATACCAAATGTTCCATTAGGGTTTGTTTTTGCAATAACCAAACCTTCTGTAGCGTCGCGATCAGCTCTTTTGTTAGCTACTTTTTGTCCTTTTTTTCTTAAATAATCGATAGCCTTTTCAATATCTCCTTCAGTTTCAACCAGAGCATGTTTACAATCCATCATGCCTGCGCCAGTCATCTGTCTTAATTTGTTTACTTCAGCTGCTGTAATATTTGCCATTATAATTTTTGTGTATGGTTAATTAGTATTATTTTTTTGTGATGCTTTTTTTACCGGCAACAGGTTTTTTAATTCCTTTTTCCAAAGCTTTACGTGTTGTTTTCTGTTCTTCAGTTTCTTCTTCTTCGTCTACTTTTACTTTAATAATAGGCTCTTTTTTAGAAGCAATAATTTTAAGGTTTTCTTCTTCTTCTTCGGCATCGGCCAAAGCTTTCAAAGAGGCTTTTTCAACAATAATTTCGTCTCTTTCTTCTTCGTCTTCTTTATCTTGCTTGTCTTTTGCAATTTTTCTTTCAGCCATACCTTCCTGAATTGCATCAACCATCATTCCAACAATGATAGAAATTGATTTTGAGGCATCATCATTTGCAGGAATAGCAAAATCAACATCATTTGGATTGGAATTGGTATCAACAATAGCAAATGTAGGGATATTTAATTTTTTTGCTTCCATTACCGCGATTTTTTCTTTCAGAATATCAACAATAAATAATGCTGAAGGCAGACGGGTAAGGTCGGCAATACTTCCAAGGTTCTTTTCTAATTTGGCACGTTCGCGGATAATCTGCAGACGTTCACGTTTAGAAATTTTCAGGAAAGTATCTTCTGTTTTCATTTTATCAATAGAAGCCATTTTGCGAACAGCTTTACGGATAGTAGCAAAATTAGTTAACATACCACCAGGCCAGCGTTCTGTAACGTAAGGCATATCAACTGTCTTAACTTGAGCAGCAACTATTTCTTTTGCTTGTTTTTTTGTAGCAACAAACAATATTTTTTTGCCTGATTTTGCAATTTGTTTCAAAGCTTCAGCCGCTTCTTCAGCTTTAGCCATGGTTTTGTATAAATCAATAATGTGGATTCCGTTGCGTTCCATAAAAATATAAGGAGCCATAGCGGGATTCCATTTTCTTTTCAAGTGGCCAAAATGCACACCTGCGTCTAATAAATCGTCGAATTTAATTTTAGTCATTTTTTATTTTATGTATTGTTTACTTTCTTTTTTACTATTAAGCCAATTGCCAAGTAGTACCGCTAAACGATAGTCTTGGCAATTTAGATACTAAACCTACGTTAAGTATTAGAATACTAACGTTTGCTGAACTGGAATTTCTTACGAGCTTTCTTTTGACCTGGTTTTTTACGCTCAACCATTCGTGGGTCTCTTCTCAAAAGCATTTTAGGTTTTAAGATAGGTCTGTTTTCTTCGTCCACTTTGCATAAAGCACGAGAAATAGCTAATGAGAGTGCTTCTGCTTGTCCTCTGAAACCGCCGCCATCAACATTAACCAGAATATCGAATTTATCGAGATTATTGGTTAATTCTAAAGGCTGTTTAACAACATACTGCAAAGTAGCGGTAGGAAAATATACTGCGAAATCTTTCTTATTGACTTTTATTTCACCGTTTCCATCTTTTACATAGATACGGGCAACAGCTGTTTTTCTTCTTCCAATGGTGTGAATTACTTCCATAATTATCTTACGTTATTAATATTGATTGTTTTTGGTTTCTGTGCTTCATGTGGATGCTCTGCACCTGCATAAACAAAGAGATGACGGAACATTTCTGCTCCTAATTTGGTTCTGGGCAACATGCCTTTTACACCATATTCAATAATTCTTTCCGGTTTTTTGTTCATTAACTCCTGAGGAGTTGCGAAACGCTGACCACCAGGATATCCGGTGTGACGAACATATTGTTTGTCGCGCATCTTGTTGCCGGTGAATTTAATTTTTTCGGCATTAATAACAATAACATTATCACCGCAATTTAAATTGGGTGTGTAATATGTTTTGTGTTTGCCTGCAAGCAAAATAGCAACTTGTGTTGCAAATCTGCCTAAAATTTCGTTTTCTGCATCAACAATGACCCACTCTTTTACAATGGTCTCATTATTAGCCGAACGTGTTTTATAACTTAAAGTATCCATCATTTATTTGAATTTCAGAAACTAAACCTATTTTCTATCAAAATTGGGGTGCAAATGTACTATTTTTTTTTCAATTAGCAAATTTACCAACATTTTTATGTTAATATTTTTTCACAAGCCTGAGTTTTGTTCTCTTCGGGAAAACAAATATTTCCAGCTAAATAGAACATAAAAACAGTAACATTAAAAAAATGAAAGAATATTATCGATAAAAAAGAATCCGCAAACAAGGTCTGTGGATTCTTTTTTATGGAATTTATAAAATAAAATGATGTTTATTTTTTCTCCTTTTTAATCTCAGCAGGAGTTTCAATTTTAATAAAATCTCCTTTTAAATCATAATCCAGAATCTGCGTTAGTTTTTTCTTTTTGGTTTCAAAAACATAGTAATCTCCATCTGTACGGTATTGTATCGAGGATTTAATCACTTTAAATCCTTCGTATGATTTGGCGATATTGTCTTTTATTTTCTGTGGAACATATTGATAAGGCATTTCCCAAACAGTTTTTTGCCATTCGGCTCTATCATTAATAAGAACTGTTGCCTTAAGTTCTCCTTTTGATAAACTTGCCTGAAAATTAGTTCCAACCTTTTCCCATGCAGGACTTAAAGTGTCGTTCATTTTAATCTCATACATTTTTTTCACTGACTCAGGAACCTGCGATTTGTCAATTTTCTGAGAATAGGTAATCAGACCAATGGCCATCATAAGAAGATACAAACTAAGTTTTTTCATGATTTTAATTTTTACGAAATTAAAAAAAACTTTTGACAGAAAAATATATTTTGCAAATTATTTGACCATTGCGGCAAATGGATTTTTTAATCCCTTATAATATATGAGTTCAAGTTTGACTTTTCCAACAATAATTGCCGATTCTGCCATTACAGGAAGTTTGTTTTTATCATCAGTTACCCACAAAGTAACAGGATATTGATCTTTAAAAACATTTCCTGTTAGCACCTCAGGTTTTAATTTTAAGCACCTTATTTTTCCTAAACTGGTATTTATTGTTTCTTTTCCAAGGTAAACAACTTTTGTATTATAAATACTGTCGTCAAGCAGAAATTTTACTTTAAACTCATCATTTTTTACCATTTGTGATACATCATACGAGCGGCAGTAATAAATTGCTGATAAAATATCCTGTACATAAGCAGGGGTAGTAATGGTTGATTTTTTTGATTTTTTGTTATCAACAAAATAAGCAAGATTTTTGTTTTGATTAAAAGTAACATCCTGGTTAATGATGTATCCACCTTCATTAATGCGTCTGATAAAGAGCCAGGGAGCCAGTGTTTCTTCATCAACATAAGTTTCATAACGGTCGCTTACCTTATAAAACCAATTGAAAGCACCTTTTGTTTTGGCTTCAACAGTTATATGATAAACCGGACGGTCATTTATTGTTTTTGCTTCATCTTTTACTTCGAAAGTAGCAACACCGGCTAAAACCTCTCCTGTAATAAAAGCATCATAATAAGCTTTATAGCTTAAAACTTCTCCTCTTTGAAATGCTTCATTATTTATTTTTCTCAGTTGAGCCTGAGTTGTACTTGCTATGAATATTGCTGAAAGAGCAATTAAAATCCTGGTTTTCATTTTTAGTGAATTTTATTTATTCTTGAATAACAAAATCTGTTCCAAAAATGAAAAACCAGATTTTACAGTTTCTATAAAACAATATTAATAATCTTCCCCTGAATGATAATCACCTTTTTAGGTTGTTTCCCTTCCAGCCATTTTTCGGAATCTTTATTAGATAGTACGGATTTTTCAATTTCTGCTACAGGCATATCAATCGGTAATTCCAGTTTAAAACGCATTTTGCCATTGAAAGAAACCGGGTAGGTATGAGAACTAACACTGATAAACTTTTCATCAAATGTTGGAAATGAAACTTCCGTTATGCTTCCACTATTGCCCAGTAAACTCCACAATTCTTCAGCAATATGAGGTGCAAAAGGTGAGATTAAAATTGACAGTTCATTCAGTACTTTTCTTTTATTGCATTTCAGCTCGGTGAGTTCATTCACACATATCATAAAAGAACTTACTGCCGTATTAAACGAAAATCTTTCAATATCTTCCTGAATCTTTTTTATGGTTTTATGAATCACACGCAATTCGTCCTTTGTTGGCTCTTCATCACTGACATTAAAATCATTATTATTATCATGATATAAACGCCACAATTTACGTATAAAGCGCGAAACCCCTTCAATGCCATTGGTATCCCATGGCTTGTGCATTTCCAAAGGGCCTAAAAACATTTCATATAATCGTAAAGTATCAGCTCCGTATTTCACAACCAAATCATCTGGATTGACTACATTATATAAGGATTTAGACATCTTTTCAACAGCCCATCCGCAAACAAATTTATGATTCTCCAAAATAAATTCAGGTTCACTTTCGTCGGAACTCCATTTTTTAAAGGCCTCAATATCCAGAATATCATTATCTACCAAACTCACATCCACATGGATGGCAGTAACATCATAATCTTTTATCAAACCTAAAGAAACAAAAGTATTTTTCCCTTTAACCCGATAAATCAAACTTGACCTCCCCTGTATCATCCCCTGATTTATCATCTTCTGAAATGGTTCATCCTTCACCGTCAAACCCAAATCAAATAAAAACTTGTTCC
>CAYYQJ010000061.1:0-10328 GCA_964473775.1 uncultured Bacteroidales bacterium
GTGATCCATCGCTAGTTTGATGTCTCCTCCCCTTTTTACTATGCAATTATCAAGCAGGTTGATATGATTGGGTTGTACCTGAGGCGAATCGTCCTGTAAAGCTTCATACGGATCAGTAACAGGAGTTAAAACCTGATACTCAACTTTTATTTTTGCAACAGCAGCTCTGGCTATTTTTTCATTAATAGCAACAACTCCGCAAAGTACATCGCCAATATACCTGGTGATTTCTCCCTCAGCTATCATCAAAGGCCAATCGGAAAAAATCAGGCCTGTGTATTTATTTCCTGGAATATCTTTTGAAGTAACCACCCTGATGACTCCCGGAATCAGCAAAGCTTCAGAATAATCAATCTTAAGTATTTCGGCTCGTGGATAATCACTGAATTTTAAAGCACCAAACAGCATTCCATCAAACTTCAAATCATTCACAAACTTGCGGCTTGCGATGGCTGTTTCATACCCCTGATATTTAGCAAAAGAATTTCCTACGGAAGCGTTTTTTTCAGAGTATTCAATGGGCTCTCCGTCTCTAAGTTTCTTTGAAGCATATTCAATAGCATCAATAATCTTAACATAACCCGTGCACCGGCAAAGGTTTATATTTAATGCTTTAATAATTTCATCTCTAGTGGGCGAAGGATTCTTTTGAAACAAAACTTTAGTCCGCATAATAAAACTCGGGGTGCAAAATCCGCATTGAACAGCACCTTTTTCCACATAAGCTTTGGCAATAACATCCCTGATTTCTATTGGAATGCCTTCCAATGTAATGACTTCAGCATTTTCGAGTTTGCCCATTTTTGTAGTACACGAAAGTTTCGCTTCCCCATTGATTTCAACCATACAAGCCCCACAATAGGCCTGTCCGGAACAACCATCCTTTGCAGAAGTTAACTCTTTTTCATCCCTAAGAAAATGAAGCAGGGTTTCTTCCGTATCACCTTTGTAGCTAATAAGTTCACCATTCAAGCTAAATGTAATCATAAGGTTTGAATTATTCATTATTTTACAATTCTGCGAAAGTTTTCCGGATCTGTATCTCCTTCTGAATTAATAAGTAAAACAGAAGTGTTTTCATTGATTCCCATCTCTTTTCTTTGCAATGCAAATGCTTCATTTCCCATCAAAGCAAGCAAACCGGCCATGCCGGATGCACCCGATTCTCCTGAAATAATTCTTGCATCTTCGCCATTTGGATGATAATAGGTTCTCATAGCTTCTTCTGCATATCTATCGCTGACTGTCATCATATAATTCGCTCCTTCACGAATATAATCCCATGCCAACAAAGAAACTCCGCAGTTTAATCCCGCCATAATCGAATCATACTGATGCCTGGATTCGCTGGGTTTGCCATTTTTAACCGATTCCATAAACGCATCTGCTTTTACAGGCTCAAGACAAATAATCTGAGGACGTATTTCTCCGTATTTCTCAGTCAAATACCACGTACCGGCAGCCGCAAGGCCACCCACTCCTGCCTGTAAAATCACAATATCGGCTTTGCAATATTCGGGCATATTAACTTGATTTTCCATCTCACGAAAAATAGTAGAATATCCTGCCATAATGTACCTTGGATAATACATATACCCATCATAAGCTGTATCAGAAATGATTATCCAACCATTTTCTTTGGCATCGGCATCCACTCTTCTCACGCATTCATCAAAAGTGCCATCAATCAAAACGGCTTCAGCCCCTTCAGCTTTTATATTCTCAACACGCGATTCTGCAGTAGCCAAAGGCATATAAATCACAGCCTTTTGGTTCAACATCCGGGCAGTCCATGCCACTGCACGACCATGATTTCCATCCGTTGCTGCACAAAAGGTAAAGGTTCCCAAACGCTTCATTTTCTCAGGATTCTTAAAGTCTGTTATAGCAAACTCTGATTTGAATTCATTTTCCCACCGTTCTTTTAAAAAACGAAAAATGGTATAAGAGGCGCCCAAAGGTTTGAATGCATTTACTCCAAAGCGCGTGGATTCATCTTTCACATAAACCGATTTTAACCCCAGTTTTTTTGCAAGATCATTCAAAACATGTACCTTAGTAGGCTCATAACCATCCAGCGAAGCATGAAACTTCAAAATATCTTCATTACCAAAAGCTGTCTTTTGGTTCATCCATTCAGGAAAAACTTTATAGAATGGATTTTTTAATAACTCGCACATAACAGCTTACAGATTTTTTAACACTCCTGTTCTGTCGTTAAAATCTTCTATCATATCATCCCAATAGGTCACCTGCGAAAAAGTTTGTTTCCAGAAATTCTCATCATACCACAACTGATTGATTTCCTCCAGCGTTTTTCCTTGTTGTTCAACCCAGGTATAATATTTCAGATTGTGAATAGCCTTTTTATCCGTGTACAATAATTCTTTCATATTGTCCGTACGTGTGCCAAGCAGGCAGGTCGAAAAATCCAGAGCAGCCTGATTTGCATTATATTTGCCTTTCTCTGCTTCCAGTTCCAACAAACGCGAGCCATACATTTTAGCAGAATCGGTTGCCACAGTAATAATGATATCATCTGAAGTCATTTCATAATAACGTGCTGTTTTGATAGCAGATAAAATATTGCCAATGCCCGAAATACCAATCATAGGCAAGCGGTTTACCAATTCAGCAGGAATACCAGCATCTATCAGGTATTTCTTACCCTCAGGTTCATTAAACAAACGCAAAATACGCATGCAATCCTCATCGTCAATGGCAGTAACCATATCCGTATTCTTCACATTATGTACCCACGGAACATGCTTGTCGCCAATACCTTCAATACGATGAGCACCAAAACCATTCATCAGCAAAGTGGGACATTGCAAAGCTTCGGAAGCCACGATTTTTATACCGGGATATTTCTTGCGCAGACAATCTCCTGCAGCAATCGTTCCCGCTGAACCTGTGGCACTCACATAAGCTGCCAAACGTCCATTCATGTTTTGAGCCAACTCATGAGCAGCCGAACCCGTAATCTTATAATGCCAGCACGAATTGCCAAATTCTTCAAACTGATTAAAAATAATACAATCCTTTCTGTTGCGTTTTATATCCCAACAGGCATCGTAAATCTCTTTCACATTCGATTCGCAGCCGGGTGTAGCAATCACTTCCGCACCTATATCTTTCAGCCAGTCAAAGCGTTCTTTACTCATCTCTTCAGGAAGAATAGCCACCGCCGTAACACCAAGCAAATAGGAATCAAAAGCACCACCGCGACAATAATTCCCCGTTGATGGCCACACTGCCTTATGATACGTAGGGTCAAACTGTCCCGAAATAATTCTGGGCACCAAACAACCATAAGCCGCACCCACTTTATGCGCACCTGTAGGAAACCATTTACCTAACATCAAAGCAATACGTGCTTTAACACCGGTTATCTCACTCGGTAGTTCAATATAATTAACATTCCCATAGCCGCCTCCAAATTCTTTGGGCTCGTTTTTCCACGATATTCTGAAAAGGTTTAAAGGATGTAAATCCCATAAGCCTATGTTTTTAAGTTTTTCTTTTACCACATCAGGTATAAGTTCAGGGTTTTGCATTTCTGCAAAGGTTGGCAATATAATGCCGCGTTCTTTAGCACGTTGTATCGATTTTTCCAGATACTCTTCGTTAAGTACTTCAGTTAACATAGTTTTTTAGATTTGGTAACAAAAATAGTTAAATTCGGCATACCGCAACCAATCATTCTTGAAAAAAATATTCATCTTTGCAAAAAAAACCTTTTGAATCCAGCCATCAAACCTTTTTGGGATTTCAGCCGTCAACTCTTCAAAGACGTATTGCGAACCGTATTGATACTCTTCCGCATCATGATACCTATTTCTATCATTGTAAAGCTTTTGCAGATGGCAGGCTTCATCACCGTCATAGGCGATGTGCTCTATCCCATCATGAAATATGTAGGTTTACCCGGCGAAATGGGCCTCGTATGGGCCAGCGGAATGATAACCAATTTATTTGGAGGCGTCATAGCTTTTATCAGCATATCCAACGGCATGCAACTCACGGTAGCACAAGTAACTGTTATCAGTATCATGATGCTCGTTGCTCATACTTTTCCCATCGAACTCACCATCGCCCGCAAGGCAGGCGTTCGCCTCATAGCCATGTTTCTCATAAGGTTTTTGTTCGGATTTATTTTCGGATGGGTAATCTTCCATTTATACCAACTCTTAGGCTGGGAAACCCAATTGGCACAAATTGCATGGAAACCATCCGCCTTGCCCGACAATTCTCTTATATCCTGGGCTATAGGCGAATTAAAAAACTACGCCATCATCATTTGCTTTATTTTTAGTTTGATGTTGCTTCTGCGCCTATTAAAATTGATAGGCGTCATCAACATCATCACCCGCCTTCTCAACCCTTTTCTCAGGATTTTAGGCATAGGCAAAGAAGTAACCACCATCGCCCTCGTCGGATTAACCCTCGGAGTCGTTTATGGAGGCGCACTCATTGTCGACGAAGTAAAATCAAACCCCTCCATCCCCAAAAAAGACATCTTCTACGCCATGGTACTTATGGGACTATGTCATAGCGTAATAGAAGACACCATCTTAATGGTTTCCTTAGGTGCTTCCTTTGTAGGAGTATTAATAATCCGGCTAATATTAACCATGATAGTAGTCTTTTCAATGGTAAAAATAACAGCATTATTATCCGACAAAATCATGTATCAACTGTTTTTAAGGAAAATTTGATAAGCAGAGAAATATTATCACCTACCTACCTGCCTAAAAATTAGGTTTAAGATTACAAATAACACTAATTATACAATTCCCTGAAAGCATTAACTCAAAAAGTACAATAAACAAAAATACAACTCCCCATTAAATCCATTTCCCTACCAACCTGTTGCTTAATCTGCAAAGCAACATAAGGCTCAACAATTTCGCTTCTGCTATAAAATTCTATCAAATTCTCAACAGAAGTTATCCCCAAACAAAACGTAATTCCTCTATCTGTTTGATTTTTATTTCGCAATTGATTTAAATACAAACTATTGTCAATAACATTCTGAAAAGGTTCGATATACTGCACTATACTTTCTTTGCATAATTGTTTAATATCTTCAATATTATCCTCAATAAATGATTTCTTAAATAATTGCTCCGGAAAATCACAAATGAATTTAAAAAATGGAATAAAAGATGGTCTGATTTCTTCAAAGGTATATTTCATCTGTAAAAACGTAATACCTTCAAAAGTAGTAAAATGCCACAACGGTATCTTTATAAATTCTACTTCATCATTTTCATTCGAATCAAATAAACAATACGAAAACAAATCTTCAACCACAGGATTAAATGCCAAAAAATACTCCTTCTCAGTAATAACTTTAGTTAGTTCCGGAATATAAAGATCTTCAGATACATCAGGTTCTCCTAAGTTAGAAATTACCACATCGAATTTCCAAATTTGCGTATCAATAAACGGCATCAACTCAAACAATTTAGTCTTCTTTATCTCACTCTCCAAATATTCTTTTAAATTTTTCTTATATCTATTTGCTAACGACCTTGTCCTCCCAATAATAACTAAATCCTCTTTTTCAATGCTTTTATCCTTAATCTTTTTATTTGCATCCTTAAGTAAATTAATGCATTTTTTCACTCCATCAATATAATCTTCATGCATTCGATAATAATGCAATATTCTATCAAACAGAAATCTATCCGAAAGTCTGTCAAAATTATAATACTGCCACAGTATATTTGTTACCGATGTTTTTAATAATATCTTATTTCCTAAAAGTGTATAAGGATACAAACTCAAAATCTCCTTTTGAAAATCAATTTTCGAAGGCCTTCTGTTATAAGCTGCTATCTGCATATTTCCATAAACTCAAAAAGTACAATAAACAAAAATACAACTCCCCTTCAAATCCATCTCCCTGCCAATTCTCTGTTTCACCTGAGTCCCAACGTATGGTTTAATAATTTCACTTCTAAGATAATAATCCACCAAATTCTCAACCGACGTAATTCCTAAACAAAACTTCATCCCTTTACCAGCTTCCGTTCTATTCCTTAGCTGACTTAAATACAAACTATTATCTATCGACTCCTGAATCCTTTCCTTATGAGGCAAAATCAACTGCTCACTCAACAATTTCAACTCCTCAAAATTTCCTGCACCAAAAGGTAGCTTGTATAAAGCAACAGAAAACTCACGAAAAGATGCCTTAAATGCCTCCAACACACTCCTCAAATCATCTCTCGAATATTTCATCTGCTGATAAGTAAATCCATCAAACAAAGGAAAATGCCAAAGCGGCAACTTAATAAACTCAACATCATCCTTAGCAGGTATATCAAACAAACTAAACGAAAACAACTCCTCCACCACCGCATCAAAAAACAAAGTATAATTACCTTCAGTTATTGTCTGCGTCAACTCAGGGATATACAAGTCTTCCAAATCCATTTCAAGAGTCCGCTTCGCCCAATCCAAATTCCAAATTCCATTAGTTACAAAAGGTACAAGTTCAAGCAATTCAAAATCTTTCAGACTAAATACTAATTGTTCTTTTAATTCTTGTCTAAACAAATTTATAGATCTTTTGTACGCCGAAATCAAACTCATTTCAAGCTTATTCTTATGCTTTGCTTTCATTAATTTCTTTACTTGAGGCATTCCAGCTCTCACACTCATCAAAAATTCAATATAACCAGCTGGTTGCTTTAACAATTCTAATAATTTATCAACCACAATATCATCTTTTAACCTCTCAAAATGAACATAAAACATCAAATTACCGGATAATGCATTTCTAATACCCACTTCATCAGCAATTAGCGTACAAATATGAAGGCTCATTGCCTCATTCCTATAAGAAATTTTTGATGGCAAATCATTGTAAGTACCAATTTTCATATATTCTTTTTAATAATGGCAAATGCCTGTTTATAAAATTAAATAACGCAACATAAATATCAAAACAATAACAATAATTATCTTTATCACAATCAACTTGCCATTACCAATACCCTGTTATAGCCCCTTTATAAGGGGTTTGGGGTTAAACTTTCAGCTATTAATCCTTCCAAACCACCGTCACCTTCTTATTCGTCACCGCCTCAGCCGTCCCCACCAAATATTTTCCATCAGGCTTCCTACACTTAACCTCATAACTACCAGGCACAACACCCTTAATCTCAAAATAACCATTCACATCCGTAAAAACAGTTTTTCCTCTCTTCCCCTTCAAAATCGGCCTTGCAATCACCTTCAGCTTATTAGCCGAATCCAGTTCACCCAACACCACCGTACCACAAATAAAAGTATGCAACGCATCATGCCTCAATCTCCTCAAAATCACCTGCATAGTATAAGTATCCAACTTAGCCTTATTCGTAAACTTAAACAAAGCCTTCCCCGTCATCTGCACATCCTTAATCGTATTCATCAAACCATCAAACAAACCCCAATTCTCTTCAATCGCAGTCGATTTCACTGTCTTATAAAACTCCTGCGTCTCATTCTCCGTCACCAACTGACTCGCCAAATCCTTCAAAACAGCATAATCCGCATCCTTCAAACCCTTAGCTTTAATAGCCGCAAAATCCGCAGGCTTCTCCACATTCAAAAACAAAGTACCAAAAGCATTCCCCAAACCCTCCATATTTCTTTTTCTTCCAGCCTTCCTAACTTCTCCAATACCAAATAATTTCGGTGCTTTCGACAAATTATCCTTAGCCAAATAAATATACCTCTCCAACAAATTCAACTTCGGAAAAATCAAATTCGTATCCTTCAAAATCTTATCAGTCAATCCCGATAACTCATTCATATAAAACTTAGTAGTAACAACATTATTTACAGCAGTAATTTGCGATCTAAAATCAGCCTCAAAACTACCGTCATAAACATCCGAAAATGCAATAAAATCACTCTTATCAGAATGAAAAGCCTGCAACGTTACACTACCTATAACGCCATATTCCTCTTCTCTTGGTTTAAATCCCATAACATTAAAATTAAAAATTCATAACAAAACACAAAAGTATAAAATTAATTTTATACAACAACGCCGTAACTTAAAATTTTTACACCACCAAATAAAATATCAACTACCCATCTAAATCTAAATCAAAATAATCTGATTTTACTTAAAAAAACGATTAAAATATGATATTGAATCACTGTTGTCCGATAAAGAATGGAAAAAACAATTTAAAAACATCAATATCAACTCATTTTATAATATCGCCCCTAACTGGGCTTGAATTTTATTTGCGTGCATTTTTCTACCATAATGCCGCTTCTTCGAGGCTTCACAAAGTACCGTAGGTACGACAGTATGGTAGAACAACCGATTAAGAATAGCCTGCAAGTGCCGTAGGCACGACATTATTCAAAAACCCAATTTATCCAAACAATAGTGATATTGAATTTCAGTATTATGATATCAATATTGTACGTTAAAAACAGAAAACCAAATAAAAACGCATCATTGCAACACCTTTTATAATATCGCCTCTGTCAAAGCTTAATTTTCTTTGCGTTCATTAATCTACCATAATATCGTCTCCCCTAGGCTTTAAAAAAAGTACCGTAGGTACGACATTATGGTAGAATAAACGATTAACAGTAGCCATCAAGTGCCGTAGGCACGACATTACTTGAAAACATAATTTAACCTGACAAAGGTTTTATGATATGATAAAATCAATAAACTAAGCAAAGTCACCTCATAAATAAAATATTTTTGCGAGTAATCTGTCGCATTTTTAATACCTTCTAATAATCTCGGCCATTCTAATCAGAGCATCCAAATAAAACTCCTGCCTAAGTCCACATAAACACTGCCGGACTATAAATAAACCATGCCGAAGCAAAAGTAAACCATGCCGGAATAAAATTAAACCCTGCCGGAATAAAAGTAAACAATGCCGAAATAAAATTAAACCATGCCGGAACAAAAATAAACCATGCCGGAATAGAATTAAACCCTGCCGGAACAAAAATAAACAGTGCCGAAATAAAATTAACTGCGGCTCAGACGCGATTTACATAAGCAGTAAATCATTTAAACTATTGATTTATTGTTTTATGGCAATAATCATAATAATTATACCATCCAAACCAGCCCTCTTCCGTCTTCCATCTTCTGTCTTCCGACTTTTTCCTCCAAACTTCCATCTTCAATCTTCGGTCTTCCCACTTCTTCCTCCAAACTTCCGTCTTCCATCTTCTGTCTTCCGACTTCTCCCTTCAAAACTCCCCTATCGTCCTCCTCAAAATCTCCGCCTGCCTTTCAGCATCCTCCAAAATCCAGTAATTTGTTTTCAACTGAATCAATCTTCTTTGCAAAAATTCCGCATTACCACACAAATTCGCATCATAAATTTGCCAAACATTATCATTATGCTGAATAATATTCTGAAAAAGTGGCTCATTATACGATAACTTCCAGGCCGCATAAAACCCATCTCCCCCATTTTTCAAAAACAAATCTCTAAATCTAAACCAATCCCTGTCAGGTTTCTCAGTTTGCAAAACCATTGCATAAGTCCAATAGCAATTTTCGTAATCAGGCAGTTGCAACTGAGGTTTTAACAATTTACAACCCTTAACCACATCATCAAAAATCTTTGCTACCGCGATTCTTCGCCCAACCAACTCCTCCTCCCGCTGCAATTGCGCCAAAGCCACCGCCGCCGACACTTCCGACATCTTATAATTATACCCCATCGTCAAATGTCTGCTAAAATTCGGGCTCTGAACGTCTCCAATCTTGATATTACTACCACTGCCTGTAATTCCATTAAACCCCAACCCACAAAAACTGCGTGCCTTTTGCGCCAAATCCTCATCATTCGTTATTAACATACCGCCTTCTCCCGCCGTAAGATGTTTACTCGCCTGAAAACTATAGCTGGCAAAGCTCCCAAACCCGCCTGCCACCTCTCCATGATAGCTTCCTGAAAAACATAGCGCATTATCCTCAATAAGTGCAATATTTTTTTCGCGACAAATCTCCAACAATTCGTCATAATCCGGTGTAAGTCCGTAAAGCGAAACCGAAATAATGGCCTTAGTCTTTGCAGTGATGCACTTCCTAACCGATTCAGGGCTAATAGTGAAGGTATCCAAATCAACATCCGCAAAAACAGGCACACAACCATTATGCAAAACCGCCAATGCCGGGCTCGACATGGTTAAAGCAGGCACAATCACCTCCTCATCAGGCAAAACCCCCAAAGCCGCCAATGCCGAATGCATTGTACAGGTACCATTTGCGTGAGCAATCGCATACTTTAGATCGGAAGAGCGTCGTGTAGGGAAAGAGTGTTCAGAGCCGTGTA
>CAYYQJ010000062.1:0-10181 GCA_964473775.1 uncultured Bacteroidales bacterium
TAGCGATATTGATTTGCTCGTGGTCGTTCCGGAAGGATCCCGCCGCCGGGCCATCGCCCAGAAACTTTATCAGGATATTCGCAACGCCCGGGTCGCCTTCGATCTGGTGGTCGCAACGCCGTCTGACCTTGAAAAACACCGCGACAATGCCGGGTTGATTTACCGTACGATTCTGCGTGAAGGCCGGGAACTTTATGCCGCATGAAATTCAGAGCGGTCCCACCATCAATCACTTTCTGAAAACAAACTATACTCACAAAAACTTCAGTGTATTTTATAGCTATTCAACCATTGCCAATAAAATAGTGATGCTGGTAATCACATTTGTTTACGGCGTTTTGCTCGACCGCGACCAGAATATTTACCGAATCATCTTTCCGTTTATTTCTGTACTTGGAATGTTTTCGGTATGGCTGCTGTCGCAAATTAAACATAATGGCGAAGCGATTGAAGTAGAAAAGGCGCCGCTTTGGCAATCGATAAAAAGGCAAATTAAAGATATGCGCGGCAAAATGTCGGCCAACAAACCTTTCCGCGATTTTGAGATAGGATTTATGTATTATGGTTTCGCTTTTATGGGCACGGTATCGGTGATTGCCATATTTTTTAATCAGGCTCTGGATTTGAATTATTCGAGTGTGGCATTTTACAAAAACTCTTACAACATACTTGCCATCATATTGCTGCCATTGTTCGGAAAGTTGATGGGTAAGATGGACCCAAGGAGGTTTTCGGCCATCACTTTCGCCTCATTATTATTCTACTTGTTGTTTATCGGATTAACCTCTTACATGCCCTGGTTTTTCTGGATTAAAGATTTAAAAATATACTATTGTTTGCTTGCCGCGATGTTGTTCAACGGAATATTTGCAGCCACCATGTCATTGCTATGGAGCATAGGGTCTGCTTATTTCTGCAAGAAAGAAGAGGCATCAGAATATCAGGCAATCCATTTAAGTCTTACCGGACTCAGATCTTTCTTTGCACCTGTTTTGGGATTGGGAATTTATCGTCTGGTGGGATTTAACGGTACCTTTTTAGCAGGAATTGTATTGCTTCTGATTTCCGTTATTATTTCGCTGAGGTCGTATAATAAGTATCACCTGAACGGAAATATCAAAAAAGAAACGGAACCTTTTACCGACCCGCAGATTGAAAAATAAATGGATTTTAAAGAATTAATTTCCTGCACGAATGGCAACCACAGGATCGAGTTTCGAAGCCATATACGCAGGAATGTAGCCCGATATCAAACCAATAGTGGCAGAAACAAAAATCCCCAACATAATATTGCCCGAAGTCAAGGTGAGTTCCATATCAAAGGCGGCGGCCACAATAACCGTCCCAAGATAGACCAGCAGCAAACCAAAGGCCCCTCCTATCAGGCATAATATAATGGCTTCGAACAAAAATTCGAAGAGTATGAAATATCTTTTGGCTCCCAGAGATTTTTGTATGCCGATTATATTGGTTCGTTCGCGCACAGACACAAACATAATATTGGCTATACCAAAGCCTCCTACTAACAAAGAAAAACCTCCGATAATCCATCCTGCAATAGACATCACCGAGAAAATACTTTCAAATCCTTTGGTCAGAATATCTGTTTCGTTGATGGCAAAATTGTCTTCGGCGCTGGGTTTTAATTTTCGGATGGAGCGCATAACACCCGTCAGCTCATCTTTTACCTCTGCATTAGAATATAAGGGTTTAGCCTTAACAATGATGCAGGGCTGATACCCTTCAAATTTCATATCAATCACATTGCGGGCCCAATTCACAGGCAAAATTATCTGGTCGTCGGTTCCATTTCCAAACAGGTCTTTACCCACTTTTTTCATCACACCTATCACTTCCAGGTTTCGCCCGAAAACTTTAATTTGTTTGCCTATAGGATCAATATTTTCGAAAAGAGTTTCAGCAATATTATTGCCGATAACAGCCACATTTTTTCCACTACCCGATTCGTTAGGAGTAAAATATCGTCCATCGCCCAAATTCAGTGTCTGTACTTTGTTGTAATCATGAGAAACGCACAAAACCTCCACATTGTCGAGACTTCTATCCAGATGTTTTACGGTTTTATTGGCCGAAAGAAAAAATGTTGCCGACTCTACACCATTAACACGTTTCATCATTTCGTTCATTTCCGAATTGGTAGGCAAAGGCCTGCTCAAATATTTCCACCAGGGATAATCGCCCCCAAACGACCAGGGCCATTTTTGAATAAACAATACGTTATTGCCAAGTGATTCAATATTCTTACGTATGGTCAACTCCATAGAATCCACAATTGTAAACACAGTGATGACTGCAAAAATGCCAATTGTAATCCCTAAAAGAGAAAGAAAAGTGCGAAGTTTATTCACAACTATTGCCTGAAATGCAAATAAGTAGCTTTCGCGTATGA
This sequence comes from uncultured Bacteroidales bacterium, assembly GCA_964473775.1. Classification (GTDB taxonomy): domain Bacteria; phylum Bacteroidota; class Bacteroidia; order Bacteroidales; family CAIWKO01; genus CAIWKO01. The sequence goes on from CAYYQJ010000062.1 coordinate 2,411, forward strand.
GTCTTAAAAATAAAAACATCTAATGTGTGACTAAAGTGATAATACAGTTTTTGAGGTAACGTAAGCGTTGCAAATTTATTTCATTAAAAATTCAGGGCATAAAATTAAGCAAAAATGTTGATGGCGATTAAATTTACCTGAATATAAATATTGATGGTCATTGGAAGTGATTTGCGATTTGGCGTTTGCTCGAGCGTAGTCGAGAGCTAATCCTAACAAAGCGCAGACCTCTCGACTACGCTCGAGGAATCGGGTTATCTGACAACCATTGAACATTGAGCGTTAATTTGTCCCTTCGAAGGATAAATACCCGTAGGTGACCGTATGAAACTTTTTATTTTCATCGTAACTTTACTTTTTTTGTGTGTAGACCGTATTTAAAATGTTCTAATATTTACTATCTATCTTGTATTCTATACATTACATCGTTTTTTCGGTTTTGTATCTTTTTATTTCCCTAGGATTATGTGGCATAATCCTAGGATTACGTGGCATAAACCTAGGAAAACGTGGCGTAAACTTAGGTTTTCGCTGTGTTCTCCTGGGTTTATGTTTTATTTACCTAAGTAAACAATTTTATATCCTGGGTTGATATCTTATTCACTCAGGGAAACAATTTGCCTCCTTAGGGAAGCGCTTAGTTTCCTTAGGAGATTGGATCATAATCCTAAGTGTACGCCACGTTTTCTCAGGTGTACAATTTATTTTCTTAAGGAAATGAATTTGCATTTTTGGTAATTCTGAATGAAGATACCCTTGTTGGCAGTAGGTTACACGCAAGTTCGGTTTTGGCTCCGGCCTAAGTCGTTAATATCTTTATAGTTTTCAACCAATAATTATCTCTTTAGCAATTTTAATCGTTATATCGCAGAGACATACGACCGTGCGTCTTTCCCCTAAACCACGATAATTAAAATTTCTTATTTACCATATACCACTGACCAAATACCTTTTCCCTCTTCCCTTTTCTCTATCCCCTATTCTCTTTTAAAGTTTCCTCCGTCCATTTTAACAATTTTTATAAATTCTTATAAAATAATAATCTTGCGAAATGCTTTTAGTTCAGATATTTTTCTGACCTTTGCAAACAATTTGAGAAAGAGTTATATGAAGAGGATTAATAGCGCCTTAATTTCTGTTTTTCACAAAGATGGTCTCGAAGAGATTGTAAGTGAATTGCACCAATTAAACGTTCAAATTTATTCAACAGGTGGTACACTAGACTACATAAAGAGTTTAGGTGTAGATGCTATTGCTGTAGAATCACTTACATCCTACCCTTCCATTTTTGGCGGCCGAGTAAAAACCCTTCATCCAAAGGTGATGGGAGGCATTTTGTTTAGGCGCGGGCAGGTGGCCGATCAGAAACAGGCTGAAGAATATGGTATTCCACCCATCGATTTGGTGATTGTGGATTTATATCCTTTTGAAGAAACACTGGCCTCAACTACCAATGAAGAAGAAATTATTGAGAAAATTGATATCGGCGGAATTTCGTTGATAAGAGCTGCGGCTAAAAACTTTAACGATGTGCTTATAGTTCCTTCAGCAAATCAATACGAAAAGCTGGCAATTTTATTGAAAGAAAAAGCAGGATTTACTGATATTGACGATAGAAAATATTTTGCTGCACAAGCTTTTAATGTGTCGTCGCATTACGATACTGCCATTTTCAACTATTTCAATCACGACAATCAAATTCCGGTGTTTAAAAAAAGTATCTCCTCATCCACCGAACTTCGTTACGGGGAAAACCCACATCAAAAAGGAAAATTCTTTGGCAATCTGAATGAGATTTTAGAACAACTGAACGGTAAAAGCATTTCGTATAACAATCTGGTTGACATCGAAGCTGCTATTAACTTAATGGCTGATTTTGCAGAACCAACCTTTGCCATATTAAAACATACCAATGCCTGCGGACTTGCCAGTAGGGCTAATATGTTGGATGCCTGGAAAGATGCTTTGGCCGGCGACCCGGTTTCTGCCTATGGCGGAGTAATAATCACCAATCGTAAGCTGAGCGTAGAAACGGCTGAAGAACTTAATAAATTGTTCTTTGAAGTGTTGATTGCTCCTGATTATGAATCTAAAACATTGGAATTGCTTTGTCAGAAAAAGAACCGGATTATTTTAAAACAAAAACCTTACAGCTATCCTCAAACTCAATTCAAATCATTGTTGCATGGAGTTATAGAGCAAGACAGAGATGCTAAATCGGAAACAGCGGATGATTTACAAACCGTCACGCTTACTTCGCCCACTCAGCAGGAAATCGCAGATTTATTGTTTGCGAATAAAATAGTAAAACACACAAAATCAAACACAATTGTATTGGTTAAAAACCTTCAGTTGCTTGGGAACGGCACAGGACAAACCTCTCGTGTAGATGCTTTAAAACAAGCCATCACCAAAGCCACTGAATTTGAAAAAGATTTATCAGGAGCCGTTATGGCCTCAGATGCATTTTTCCCTTTCCCCGATTGTGTTGAAATTGCTTATAAAAATGGAATCAAATCGGTGATTCAACCGGGCGGTTCTATTAATGATAAAAAATCCATTGAATATTGTAACCAAAATGGTGTTTCAATGGTATTAACGGGAATCAGACATTTTAAACATTAAAAATTAATTACCAAAATGGGACTATTGTCTTTATTTACAAAAGAAATTGCAATCGACCTCGGAACAGCCAACACCATTATCATTCATAATGATAAAATTGTTGTTGAAGAACCATCCATAATTGCAATCAACCTAATCACCGGAAAAACAGAAGCTGTCGGAAAAAAAGCCATGATGATGCATGGTAAAACCCACCAATATATTCGCACCATACGACCTTTACGCGACGGAGTTATTGCCGATTTTCATTCGGCAGAAATTATGATCAAAGCTTTTATCAAAATGATCAATCCGGGAAGAAGCCTCTTTCCACCTGCATTAAAAATGGTAATCAGTATTCCTTCGGGTATCACTGAAGTGGAAGAACGTGCGGTTCGAGATTCTGCTGAACAGGCAGGGGCAAAAGAAGTGCGATTGATTCATGAACCCATGGCAGCAGCCATCGGCCTTGGAATTGATGTACTTGAACCCAATGGCAACATGGTTATTGATATAGGTGGTGGCACCAGCGAAATTGCTGTAATTGCTTTGGGAGGTATTGTGAACAACCGTTCCATAAGAATTGCCGGCGACGATTTTAATGCAGATATTGAAGAATATATGCGCAAAGCTCATAATCTTAATATTGGCGAACGTACTGCCGAAAAAATTAAAATAGAAGTAGGTGCTGCCATGCCTAACATTGAAAATCCACCTGCAGATTATGCGGTTCATGGAAGGGATATGTTGACAGGTATTCCTAAAGAAATTATGGTAAACTGTGCCGAAATTGCTCATGCTTTGGATAAATCCATCACAAAAATAGAAACTGCGGTATTGAACGCCCTTGATTTAACTCCTCCAGAATTATCTGCTGATATTTTCAGAACAGGTATTTATCTTGCAGGTGGCGGTGCTTTATTACGTGGTTTGGACAAGAGATTACATCTGAAAACCAAACTCCCAGTTTTTATTGCTGAAGATCCATTGAAAGCTGTGGCCAGAGGAACGGCAATTGCTTTGAAGAATTTCGACAAGTTTCCGTTTCTTATCAAATAGATTTTTAGCTATTTTTGCAAGACTTATCAGTTGGTAGATATCTACTGATGTTAATTTAATTTATGCAACCTCTTTTCAGATTCTTCCTAAAGTATTATAATACTTTCCTTTTCTTTTTTCTGGAGATTATTGCATTTATATTGATAGTAAATTCCAATTATTATCAGCAAGCTGTTTTTTTTACTGCCAGCAATTCCCTCTCCGGCAATGTTTATAGTTTATATACTGGCATTACAGAGTATTTTTCTTTAAAGACCAATAACAAAATTCTGGCTGAAGAAAACGCGAAGTTGTTAAACATGCAGCAGTCGTCGTTTATTAAAACCGATAATAAATTTTTCGTGGTAAAGGATACACTCTATCAGCAGGAATACACCTATGTTAGCGCCAAAGTAATATCGAATTCTGTAAACCGCATGAATAATTATATCACTATGAATAAGGGAGTCAGGCAAGGAATTAAAAAGAATATGGGTGTGATATCTTCACAGGGCATTGTGGGTATTGTAAAAGATGTGTCAGAAAATTTCTGTACAGTTACTTCTGTTTTACATTCTAAATCTAAAATATCCGCCAAACTTAAAAAAGGAAATAATGTGGGAACCATAGAATGGAATGGCAATGATTACCGCATTGTTACCATGAAAGATGTGCCAACGCATGTTAAAATTTCTATTGGTGATACTGTGATTAGCAGTGGATATTCATTAATGTTTCCGGAAGGTATTCTGATTGGTTCGGTATATTCTTACGACATTAATAAAGGCAAAGATTTTTATGAGATAAAAATAAAATTGTTCAACGATTTAAACAACATTTCTTATGTGTATATTGTTAAAAATCTGATGAAAGACGAATTAACCGAACTAGAAAAACGCTCGCAAAATGAGTAATAATATTGTAAGAAATATCATCCTCTTTATTTCTCTGGTACTACTTCAGGTGCTGGTTTTTAACAATATTCAGGTTTTCTCTTATATCACGCCTTTTATTTACATCATTTTTATTTTACAACTTTCGTTTGATTCTCCAAAATGGCTGAACCTTGTATTGGGTTTCTTCCTGGGCTTATTTATCGATATATTTTCAAACACCGGCGGCATTCATGCTGCTTCCACCGTTTTGATGGCTTTTTTAATGCCATGGGCGCAAAATATAGCCGGCTCGAGAGGTGACTTTGAATCAGGGACACGACCCGGAATAAAAACCATGGGGTTTAACTGGTTCTTTGTTTATTGTTTGATTTTAACAACGATACATCACATATTTCTGTTTTATCTCGAGGTTTTTAATTTTTCAGAATTTTTCAGGACACTTTGGCATGCTTTGTTCAATGTAGTTTTCACCATGTTTTTCATCATTATTTCGCAATACATTTTTTATAAAAAGAAGTAAGCAACTGGTATGATTTTAAAAAAAACCAAATATTTATCCTTTTTTTACTTTGCTACTTAAAAAATTTTTAGTTTTTTTGCAAAGTTATTGCCGATAGTATATAATTTTTCATAATTCGGTATATAATTTGATGAAGAAAGTTTTTTGAAAATCTATTAAAATCTTTATTAATTATGGAACCTAAGAAAAAAGTAATTGTTCATATCAACAATGTTTCACAAGAAGTATTGGAAGCAATTCAGGAAAAATATCCTGAAGGTTATCAGGATTATGTTTTTAAAGTAACGAAACCAAATAACGATTTTTTTTACGCCATTACTGTTGATACAGCCGACGCATCTTATTTAATTAAAGTGGACGTTAAAATAGACACTATTTCTAACGACAAAATGGATGAGCAGATTTTTTCTGCTGTTGATAATATTCCATTAGATATTAAACCGGATGATGATGACGATGAGGAAGGTGGTAAGAAATCAAAGAAATCGGATGATGACGATGATTTCTAAACCCTATTTTAATCATTTTCCTGACCGCCCCATTCAAATGTTTTAACAGGGAAACCTGCCAGATTCAGCACCTTATTTATTACTGAATCAACCAACTCTTCCATATTATTTGGTTTGGAATAAAATGAGGGTGATGCCGGGCATATTATGGCCCCCGAAGCCACCAACAATTTCATGTTTTCAAGATGAATTAAATTGTAGGGCATCTCGCGAGGCACAATAAGAAGTTTTTTTCCTTCCTTTAAAATTACATCCGCAGCTCTGGATAATAAATCGTTGGCATATCCATGAGCTATTCTTCCTAAAGTTCCCATGGTACATGGACAAATAATCATGGTGTCATAATTGGCCGAACCTGATGCAAACGGAGCAAAATAATTGTCATTTTCATAAACAGGAAAGTTGGTGAGCTGCACTTTTTTCAGATTCAATTCATATTCAACCACTGTTTCTGCACTTTTCGTAAAAACCACTCCACAATCAATTATTTCTGAATCCAAGGTTTCCAGTTTCTTTAGCAAACGTTGCGCATAAACAGAACCACTGGCCCCGGTTACACCTATAATAACTTTCCTTTTCATTTTATTTCGTAAATTAATGAAAGTGTGATGCTGCTGTTGTATTGAAAACGATCTAACCTGTAGGAAGTTTGCACCTGAGGTTTTCTAACAGGTATTACCGAACTTTCGCCCCTGAGATTCACTTTGAAGTGCTTACTGATATTTACACCCAAACCTGCAAGCAAGCTATAATCAAACAGATTGAACTGAGGACGAAGTGGATTGGGAATAACACCATTTTCATCTTTTTCTGTTGCCTGTCGTTTTAAGATTACTGCAAACGCAGGTCCCGCTTCCAAATAAAACCTTTTTGAAAAATGCCATTGGTACAACAATGCTGTTTCTACATACATCAGGTTTAAGTTATATGCTGTATAATCATTACTTTTCGGATGCTGGCTTTTATGACTTCCTTTTTGCATAAAATACATTTCGAACTGCAGGGCTGATTTTTCAGTAAAATAATAATTGGTAAATGCACCAGCATAGGCTCCGGCTTTATTAAAACCTGAAAGCTGATCGCCTGAAATTTGCGATGCAGAAATACCTGCAAATAAGCCCCCATGAAATCTTTGACCATAAGATAGCAGACCTACGAAACATAATAAGGCAAACAGAACTAACTTCTTCATATTTTGATTGAATAACACCTTGTTTTTTGCTCTTGTAAAAGTACAATATTTTTTAAAATCTGAGCCTTTTTTGTTTAACAAAATATCGGTTTCCCTATTTCAAAATCAAGTAAAACTGCCATTTTGTCCGTTATTGTTTTTCTTAATCGGTCGTTTTGTCATTCTTTTTTAATAAACAATAATTTTTAATTGTCTCTATATCTGCTTATTGAATTTTTTTGTGATGTAAACACTCATTTTTTGCATGTAGTTTGTTCGGTAGGGGGAAAACAATTACTAAAAAAAATAGGAGATTACAATTATGAAAATTATTAAATGGAACAACGAACCGATTCTTTCAGATTTCTGGAACAACTTTTTCGAAAGTGAAATCAATCATCCTGCAAATCGCAGGGCTTTTTGTTCGCCGGCAACCAATATTATTGAGCATGAAAACCATTTTCAACTCGACCTGGCGGTTCCCGGATTGAATAAAGAAGATTTTAAAATTGATATTGAAAACAATGTGCTTACTGTTTCTTCAGAAAAAGAAGAAAAAAATGAAGAAAGCAATAATAACTACACCCGTAAAGAATTTGTTTACGGATGTTTTAACCGCTCGTTTTCTTTGCCAAAAAGCATTAATACCGAAAGTATTGAAGCAACTTACACCAACGGAATTCTACAAATTGTGTTGCCAAAGAAAGAAGAAGAAAAAGCCAAAGCAAAAAGAGAAATTGCGATTGCATAACAAATGGGTTCTGATTAAAAAAAGGAGATGTTTTTGCATCTCCTTTTTTTATTATGCTGAATTTATTTAATAAAACTTGGGCTGAAATTATTTTGATATAATTGGGAAGATTAGACTTGCTGATGAATAAAATAGATATAGGTAGTAACCCATAAGAATATTAAAACAACTTACGTCGGAGTCTATTCCGAATCTGGGTGGAGTCTCTTCTGCTGAACAATTTTTTCACGCCTCACGACCTCCATGAAATGCCTCACGACCTCCATGAAACGCCTCACGACC
>CAYYQJ010000063.1:0-10171 GCA_964473775.1 uncultured Bacteroidales bacterium
TTGTGTAAATACCGCAGTTTTTGCCCAATCTGCAAGTGCAGATTTGAAAAGTATCAGACTTTTTGGCAGATTATACATCCCTGCTATATGTGATGATGTTTTTTTTGATGATGGCAAAAGAAAAAAAACACCAATTATTATACTGTATAAATGGAAAATTTCCCTGAAAGGGAAAAAAATCATTTGGTACGATATTTATGGCGGGGGTTTGAATGATAAGGGTAAAGCGGCTTGAGCCGAAACTATAGGAATAGTAAAGGCTTCACTAAAATAGCGTAGAGCTGGAGCATTTCAAATGACTTTGAGGGTATCTGATGATTATATGTTAGGCAAAGCCAATGAAGATAAGAGAATAACGGTTTGAATCATTTTGAAAAAAATGCTAGCTGATTACAACTTTTTAAATGCTAATTATAGTTTGAATTTATTGACCTGATAAAACGAATCTAGAGTTTTAAAATTTTGCCATTTTTTATGACATAGTTATTAATTTCATCAGATTCGCCATAATATTCAAGTTTAATTTTAAAATCTTTTGAAATTGTTGATTTAAATCCATATTCTAACAAATAAGACCCATTAATAGTGTCAAGCCCTCTGGTTTGGCCATAATACTCAACTTCCAGTTTGTCGTGGTAGGTTCCATTTTTATCGTAGAGGTACATCGTAACATCGTACTCAATACCCATTTGAGTTGTTACAAAAATTGCTAGATAATTGCTGTCAATTTTTAATTTACCACAATAACTATCAGGATAACCGAGTAATGTTTCATCTTGCGGTATAAATTTCTTTATATAATTCTCCTCAATCAATTTCTCACCGCATGAAAATCCTTCAATAATCGGGAGCTGCAAAGTTTTAAAATTTGATAGAAATTTAGTAAAATCAGAATTCGTAATTGAAACAGAGGGCTTATTATTTGTAATTTCATTTAGTATAAATGTCATACTTTTACTACCATCCGGTTTTGACCAATTGCCTGTTATTTGACTGTTATTGATTGTCCCAACAAATACGCCAGTAATACTGCCCTCAAAATTAAACTCATTTAAAGAAAACTTATTTAAGTTGTCAATTGTTCCTTTTAATTTAAGAGGAGTGCCAATTTTAGTATAAAAATAACTACCCGAAAGTTCTGTGTCATTTTGGGTCAAGGTCATTTTTATTTCGTATTTGCCATCAATGTATCCATTATAGGTTTTGGATACGGTTTGACTTTGAGCTATATTGTAATCCATTATTTCGGAAGCGAAAAATAGTATTAGGAGGCAAGTTAGGTAATAATTGAATTTCATGTTTTTGATTTTAATAATGGTTTTGTTATTTATCTAACCACCATTTTTCATTTTCCTTCTTTCTAAATTCAATATTTACTGATGTTTCCGCTTCAATACTATAGGCTTTAATATAATTATCCCATCCAACTTTTGCGAATTTATTATCGGGTAAAAACCATGTTGCAGCAGTAGATAAAAGTTCCCCACTTTCTGGTATACCTTCATATCCCCAATTGCATTTTTTTGTTTCTCCAGTTTTATAATCTTTCCAAGTCCCAACAAATCTATTATTAAAATACCCATCTCCAAATGCAATATCACCATATTCTAATCCGCCGATTGAATCGAAAATAAAATCAGTTTGAAGATTACCGATTAAGATACCCGAACTTTTTTGATTTGGGTCTTCATAGAATTCATATTTTGCATCAACAAGACCTTGTTTTTGTTCAGGACTTCCATCTAGTAAAAATGTTTTTGCTTTAGTTATAGTGATGATTCCTTGAAATTGACAAATATTCTCCTTTACTTTTGTTTTTCCATAAACAAAATATTCAAGATGATTTGTAGGGTTTTGAATTATGGAAATGAAATGGATGTAAAATCTTTGGTAATCATCACCAATAAAACCAAGAATATTAGTGGTGTAAGATATGGTCTTACCCGCCTCAATATATGATTTTTCAGATGCCCATAAATCATTCATGTCATGTTTTTTAATTTCTGATAAATAATCAGTTGGATTTACTATTCTTTGATCGATAGGCTGTCCAAAAGTTAATCCTGAAATCAGAGCTAATGATAAAATCATTAAGAAAATTGTTTTTTTCATTTTAGAATCATTTACGTTTATAGTTTATTTTTGAAGAAACTTAGTGCAAATATAGTAAATATTATATATGGTTACGAATTCTCAAAAATATTTTCTTTAAAACAAAAAAAATATTCATAAAAATATTTTCGGCTTTAGCTCATACATATGTTATCACTCCACCACCGCCCTGAAAGGCGGAGCTAATAATACAGATAGTCATAGACTGACTTAAAGTCATACTATAAATCATGCAAAAAACCTTCTTCAATCATTCAACCTTAATAGAATGGATTGAGATTTACAGGTTCAACCTTCTAACCTTATTGGGGTTATTGAGAAGGTGACAAGATTGGTTTGTGGGGTAGTGGATTTCTATTAAGGTTTGGAAATGGGAGAAGGTTTTTTATATTTGATTGAGGTAGAGCAAGGCGAATATAGTTCGTGAAGTGGTTATGGCTTTGATAAAATATTTTGTGCCGCACCCCATACATATATAATAATGCATCCACCGCCCTGAAGTTCGGAACTATTGATATCCGTTATTTCTTAGTGTTTCTCAGTGTCCTTAGTGTCTAAGTGGTTTTTTAATCACAAATGACAATTGCCTTAGTTTTAATTGAGAAATAATAAATTCCAATATTTTCATTGTTTTTAAAAAAAAAATCTATTTTTGCCGAGAAAAAAATTTAAGGCTTAATCGCTATAATTCGGAAAAAATGAACAACGAATCACTGGTATTATTTTTTATTGTGGCTGTAGTTTTGGTTGGAGGGGCAATAACGTTTTCTACGTTTATTCCACCCAGCTCAAAAAACGCAGTCAAATTTGAACCTTACGAATGCGGTATTGAAACTCAAGGACTGACATGGATTCAGTTCAACGTAGGGTATTATCTTTTTGCTATTATTTATCTGATATTTGATGTGGAAACGGTATTTATTTTTCCATGGGCAGTTGTGATGAAAGACATAGGAATGCGTGCTTTCATCGAAATTGTTATCTTCTTCGTAATATTAGGATTGGGATTAGTTTATGCATGGAAGAAAGGAGCACTGAAATGGGAATAAAGATTAAATCGATGAAATATGAGGATTTCAATGATAATGAAACCCTCGAAACCTTTAAAGACCCTAACGGGAACATAATTTTTACCACAATTGATGATATCATCAATTGGGGACGTTCAAATTCTATATGGCCGCTGACGTTTGCCACGAGTTGTTGTGGTATAGAAATGATGGCTGCAGGTGCTGCGCGTCATGATTTTTCGCGTTTTGGTATAGAAGTGTATCGTGCCAGTCCGCGTCAGGCCGATGTAATTGTTGTTGCAGGAACCATAGTTCATAAAATGGCGCCTGTATTAAAAAGATTGTACGATCAGATGGCTGATCCGAAATATGTGATAGCCATGGGTGCCTGTGCAATTTCGGGAGGTCCGTTCTTTTATAACTCATATTCTGTGGTAAGGGGTGTGGATCATGTGATTCCGGTGGATGTATATGTGCCGGGTTGTCCTCCACGTCCGGAAGCATTATTATATGGTGTAATGCAACTTCAGCGTAAGATAAAAGCTGAAACCATACGCGTGAAACGCAAAGATCCAATGGCTGATTTTATTTAATATATCATGACAAACGAGGAAATAAAATTAAAGATATGTTCTCTGGTTCCGGAAGCGGAATTTGTTGAGAACAAAGAGTATGTTGATGCTTTGATACCTGCCGACAAAATGCATGCATTAGGTAAAACATTAAAAGAATCGGCCGAAACGGCTTTCGATTATATGTTTTGTTTGAGCGGTGTGGATATTACGAATCAACTGATGGTGGTGTATCATATCACATCTTCGGTGCATCATCATTCGGTGGTACTTAAAGTAAGAACTGCTGACCGTGAAAATCCGATATTTGATACTGTAGGTGATATCTGGCAAACAGCCGAGTATCACGAAAGAGAAGTTTTTGATTTGTTTGGAATTAAATTCAAAAATCATCCCGATCTGCGCCGTATTTTTCTTGATGAAAATTGGGTAGGCTATCCATTACGGAAAGATTATAAAGATGAAATAAACATTATTGAACGATAATACTTGCTATGAGCGAAGAAACCAAGATAATAGCAGAATTTCAGGAAAACGAGGAATACATAATTAATATGGGTCCTCAGCATCCCTCCACACACGGAGTGTTGCGTTTTGAAGTTTCACTAAAAGGTGAAATGGTAAAATCCCTGATACCACATTGTGGATATATTCACCGGGGCATAGAAAAAATGTGCGAAAGCATGACTTATCCTCAGATTATTCATCTTACCGACAGGTTAGATTACCTTTCGGCGCACATGAATAACGAAGCGGTAAGTTTATGTGTTGAAAAAGCACTGGATGTAGAAGTACCCGAAAGAGCAAAATATATCCGGACCATTCTTTCCGAATTAAACCGTTTGGCATCGCATCAGTTGTGGTGGTGTGCTTTTGGTATGGATTTGGGCGGATTAACCTGTTTCTTTTACGGTCTGCGCGATCGCGAAAAGATTTTGGATATTTTTGAAGAATCATTTGGTTCGCGTTTGCTACACAGTGTGGTAGTTCCAGGCGGATTGATGTATGATATTCATCCTAATTTTCAGAAAAGAACCAAAGAGTTTATTAAATATTTCCGTAAAACTCTTCCTGAATACGACAAGCTGTTGACAGGTAATGTTATTTTTCAGGAACGTACGAAAGGGTTGGGGATTTTGACTAAGGAAGACGCGATATCTTATGGTATCACCGGTCCTTCGGGAAGAGGCTCGGGTTTTTCGTGCGATATCCGTAAAATAGCACCATACAGTGCTTATAATAAAGTGAATTTTAAAGAGATTCTTTACACAGAAGGCGATACTTTCTATAGGTATAAAGCCCGTATGGACGAGATGTGGGAATCGATGAATATAATTGAACAACTGATTGACAATATTCCTGAAGGCGATTTTACGGCAAAGATGAAGCCGATAATTAAATTGCCTGTTGGAGAATATTTTCAAAGGGTTGAAACAGCCAGAGGCGAATTGGGAGTTTACATTGTAAGCGACGGCAACAAAACACCGTATCGTTTAAAATTGAGAACTCCAAATTTCTCGAACCTGTTTATCATGAACAAGATCACTGCCGGGCTGAAAATTGCCGACCTTGTTGCTATTAGCGGCTCATTGGATTTAGTTATTCCTGATATTGACAGATAAGAGTATATATATTATGGGTTACGAAAGATATGATTTTACACCGATTACCAAAGCGATAGATACATTTTTGTATGCCAACTTATCGCCAACCTGGGCATTTCTAGCTGAAATGACCATCATTGGTATCGCATTTCTGGCATTCTATGCAGTGGTTGGTCTGTATTTGGTTTATGCCGAAAGAAAAGTATGTGCATTGATGCAAAACCGTCTGGGACCGAATCGAGTCGGACCAATGGGATTGTTGCAAACCTTTGCCGATTTGTTTAAATTATTAATGAAGGAGTTGATTCGTATTCGGAAAGCTGATAAATTGCTTTTCAATATTGCTCCATACATTGTAATTATAACCTCATTTTTAGCCATTGCGGCAATTCCTTTTGCTCCGGGCCTGCATGCTATCGACTTCAACATTGGTATTTTTTATGTTGTTGCCGTGTCATCGCTGGGTGTGGTAGGGGTTTTGCTTGCTGGTTGGTCGAGCAACAACAAGTATTCTTTATTGGGTGCTATGCGTAGTGGTGCTCAGATTATCAGTTACGAATTGTCGGTAGGATTGTCGCTGCTTACTATCATTTGTTTTGCCGGAACCATGCAGTTGTCAGAAATTGTACTGAGTCAGAAAGACGGATGGTGGATATTTAAAGGACATATTTCGGCTTTCATAGCCTTTATCATTTTCCTTATTTCGAGTACTGCAGAAACCAATCGTGGTCCTTTCGATTTAGCTGAAGCTGAATCAGAATTAACTGCAGGTTTCCATACTGAGTATTCGGGGATAAAATTTGCGTTCTTTTTCCTTGCTGAGTATATGAACATGTTTATTCAATTGCTGCAACAGTTTTCCTTGGTGGCTGGATGCCATTGCATATTGGTGGTTGGGAAAATTTTAACAATGCTATGGATTGGATTCCTCCGTTTGTATGGTATTTTGGAAAAACAGCCTTTATGATTTTTATGATGATGTGGATTAAATGGACTTTCCCACGTCTTCGTATCGACCAGTTATTAAATCTTGAGTGGAAATATCTCTTACCCATAAACCTTGTGAATATTTTAGTGGCAGCATTTTTAGTATTAATGGGGTGGTATATTAATTAAGTATGAAAAGTATAATAAATTATATAAGCGGAATTTTCAAAGGGGTGTGGTCACTACTGATAGGTATGACCGTTACCGGTAAATATTTCTTCAGTCCGTGGAAAATTGTTACACAAAAATATCCGGAGAACAGGAAGAAATTAGTAATGTTCGAGAACTTCAAAGGCGAAGTAATCATGCCGCACGATGCCAACAATCAGCACAGATGTACAGGTTGTGGAATATGCGAAATCAATTGCCCTAACGGTTCTATCGAGATTATTTCTGACAAATTGGTTGGTGAAGATGGTAAGTCGAAAAGAATTATCGACAAGCACATCTATCATCTTTCGATGTGCACTTTCTGTGGTCTTTGTGTAAAAACATGTCCATCGGATGCACTTGCATTTTCGCAGAAGTTCGAACATGCTGTATTCAATAGGAATAAACTTACCAAAGTTTTAAATCAACCCGGTTCATCAATTATTAAAGATATTAAGGAATGAATGCATACAAAATAATGTTTATCCTATTTTCGGCAGCTATCGTTGTATTTTCGATATTAACGGTAACCACACGAAAAATATTAAGAGCAGCAGTTTATCTTTTGTTTGTTCTGGTTTCTACTTCAGGTATTTATTTTTGGCTTAATTATCAGTTTATGGCTGCTGTTCAGCTTACACTGTATGCCGGTGGTATTGTAGTCCTGATTATTTTCTCCATTTTGCTGACACATCAGATTGATCATAAATTCGATGTTCCCAGCTGGAAAAAATTGTTCCCTGCTGCACTGGCCTCTCTGGCCGGTATGGTTTTGACGATTTATTGCTTACTGAATTATAATTTTGTACCCACTGATAAAGCACCTGTTGCTGTCAATATGAAAGTGATAGGTAATCAATTGATGGGTATTGGATATAATGGTTATGCTTTGCCTTTCGAAGTTATCAGTATTCTGTTGCTTGCTGCCATGATTGGAGCTATTATTATTGCTAAAAAAGGGAAATAAAAATATTTTACTATGAATGAAGGTATCCCATTATCGTATTTTTTGGTTTTAGGCACCATAATGTTTTTTGTTGGAATCTTCGGATTTCTGGTACGCCGTAACCTTATCACTATGCTCATGTCAATAGAATTGATATTGAACTCCGTGAACATTAATTTTATTGCAATGAACCATTTTTTGTATCCTGACAAACTACAAGGACAATTCTTTGCAATTATAGTTGTTGCTATCGCTGCTGCTGAAGCTTCGGTTGCAATAGCGCTTATCATCAATATTTATAGACGATTCTCCAGCATCAATGTAGATGATGTTGACGAAATGAAGTATTAATCTAAAAAACTCCGGATAATGTTCGATTTTAGTTACACCGTATTAATTCTGATAGTTCCGCTGGTAATGTTCTTGTTTCTGGGCTTGCTCGGGATGAAGTTCAAACAATCCTGGTCAGGGGTTCTCGGAACCATTGGTCTTGGAATAATTACAGTTTTGTCTTATTATACAGCTTACAAATACTTTTTTGAAGTTGGCAAAGTAGGAGAAGGATTTGTAAAAATTATCGCTGTTAGTTTCAGATGGCTCAATCTTACTGATACTTTACACATTGATATGGGCATTATGCTCGACCCGATTTCTGTGATGATGCTGGTGGTTATTACCACAGTATCTTTCATGGTGAATTTGTATAGTATTGGTTATATGCATGGCGAAAAAGGATACGAAAGATTTTTTGCAACTCTCTCGTTATTTACTTTTTCAATGCTGGGTTTGGTAATTGCAACCAACATTTTCCAGATGTACATATTTTGGGAATTGGTGGGGGTTTCGTCCTTCCTGCTTATCGGGTTCTATTATGAAAAACCCTCTGCAGTGGCGGCTTCCAAAAAAGCATTTATTGTTACCCGTTTTGCTGATTTAGGATTTTTAATAGGAATTCTTTTACTTTCATATTATTCCGGAACTTTTGATTTTGTAAGATTAACCGGACCAGAAGGAATTGCAATTATGCAGGGAGTGTCAGGTTCATTTATGGGAATTTCTGCAGTAACCTGGGCATTAATGCTGGTTTTCATGGGAGGTGCCGGTAAATCGGCCATGTTCCCATTGCACATTTGGTTGCCTGATGCTATGGAAGGTCCAACTCCTGTGTCAGCATTGATTCACGCTGCAACCATGGTTGTTGCCGGTGTATTTCTTGTTGCCAGGATGTTCCCTTTATATTATTTTACTGCACCACATGTTCTGACCATTATAGCTTATGTTGGAGGTTTCACTTCGCTCTTTGCGGCAGTGATTGCCTGTACACAGTTTGATATCAAACGTGTGCTTGCATTTTCTACCTTATCTCAGATAGGTTATATGATGTTGGCTCTTGGTGTTTCCGGTTACGGTGGCGAAGAAGGCCTTGGTTTTATGGCTTCCATGTTCCATTTGTTCACACATGCTATGTTCAAGGCTTTATTATTCCTTGGAGCAGGTGCAATTATTCATGCTGTTCACAGTAATGTTATGAATGAAATGGGTGGATTGAGAAAATATCTCAAATGGACTAATATTCTCTTTCTGATTGCCTGTATCACAATTGCGGGAGTTCCTCCTTTGTCGGCTTTCTGGAGCAAGGATGAAATTCTGGTAGCAGCTTTTCATAAGGATAAAATACTTTTTGTAGTTGAATATCTGGTTGCAGGTTTAACTGCCTTTTATATGTTCCGTTTGTATTTCAGAGTTTTCTGGAACAAAACACCACATTATCATCATACACCTCATGAAGCTCCTTTGGTTATGCTTATACCTTTGATAGTTTTGGCTATTGGTTCTATTGTAACAGGTTTTCTTCCTTTCAACGAATTGGTAACTTCTGATGGCAAAGGTTTTGAAAGTCACACTGATCTTATGATTGCAATACCATCGGTTTTGATTGGGTTGTTAGGCATCCTTGTAGCTTACATAATGTATGCAAAAGAAAATACCATCGCCGATAGGATATCCAAAGGTTTGGGTGGGGTATATAAAACCATCTACAACAAATTCTACATTGATGAAATTTACATCTTTGTTACCAAGAAAATATTGTTCAATTTGGTTTCGCGCCCTGTCGCATGGTTCGACAGACATGTGGTGGATGCTTCAATGAACCGTATTGCATGGGTTATTACTTCGGTTTCTGTTTCTATCAAAGGTCTGCAGTCAGGTCAGTTGCAACAATATGGTTTTGTTTTTATAACAGGTTCCATTGCATTGGCTTTGTTATTACTTTATTTATGGTTTTAAAAAAATTGACACAATGAATATACTATCCTTATTTGTTATAATTCCTATTCTCACCATCATTGCTATCCTTATGACTAAGGATTTCAAAGGGGCACGTATTGCTTCTGCAGTGGGTATGGGATTGCAACTGATTACAGCCGGTATTCTGGTTTTCTGGTATCTTGCTTTACGCAGAGCCGGAGATACATCTATCATGCTGTTTACAGACGATTTTCTATGGTTCAAGAGTCTTAACATACATTATGCTATTGGTGTTGATGGAATTTCTGTTGCTATGATTGCTTTAACTGCTGTAGTTAGTTTTGCAGGTGTGTTTGCATCGTGGGAGGTTCAAAATCTCTCGCGTGAATTCTTTATTTCATTGATTATTTTGGCAATGGGGGTATTCGGATTTTTTATCTGCATCGACCTCTTCACCATGTTCCTGTTTTATGAAATCGCGGTAATCCCTATGTATCTTTTAATAGGGTTGTGGGGTAGTGGTCCTAAAGAATATTCAGC
>CAYYQJ010000064.1:0-10129 GCA_964473775.1 uncultured Bacteroidales bacterium
GAGATAGCTTCAGGTGACTGGAGTTCAGACGTGTGCTCTTCCGATCTTAGCTGGCGGATTTTCTGCAATGATATAGGGGCTGAAAAAACATCATGCGGACCTTTTACCAGGATAAAGAAGAAAACATTTTTCAATAACATTCCAGGAGTGATGTCTTTCTTCATGCGTTCACTTTCGGAGTTGCAAACCATGTCAAGTACTTTTGTTTCACTTTCAGACAATTCCACTAAGATGGCACCATCAGGAACAGGCGAAGCATTGTTTTTATACCTCTCGATGATGCTAACAAGGGATTCGTTAATGTTCTTCACCTCCCCTATTTCGTGTTCAAGCGATGATAACTCACCTCTTAAATTTTCAATTTTGACTTCGGAATCGCTTTGATCAGCATTTAAGGATTCAAGACTGTTTTTGGCGAATGATAATTGATTGGCAACAGTATCTTTTTGTTGTTTTAATTCTTCGTTTTCAAGTGTTAATTTGTCAACGGCTTTGATAAGATCCTGAATACGTTTTTTATCTTCAGTGCCAGGCCTGACTTTACTTAAAGAAAGATCGAGTAAACATTCTACCAATCTGCGGTCGGTAACATTTGTTGTTCCGCCAGTAATGAGGTCGAAGTTTTCATCAATAAGCTCCACCATATCATTAGACAATCGGCAGGCGATGTTTTGCTTTACGAAATAACCGTTTATGGTTTTTATTTCGGTGTTTTTAGTTTCTTTATTGTCATCCATATAATTGTTTTTTAGTGTTGTCAACAAGAGTTAATGGTTGTTTTCTGTTGTCAACCGATGTTATTTGTTGTCAATTGTTGTCAACTGTTTTTAACATTTGTTTTTTGTTGTCAACCGTTGTCAACTGTTGTCATTTGTTGTCAACTGTTATGCAACAGTAAACAGGTATTCGTTAATTGTTGTTGACTGCGAACAAAAGTATGTGAACGAATAAAAAACGGTGGTTAGAATGGGATGGAATGGGACAAAATGGGGCAAAACAAAACATAATGGCTCAAGGTTTTAATCTAATTCCCAAGGTCTGAGCAATAGATTCAACAGATAGGTTTTCATATTCACAATATTCAAAGATAGTAAGAGGCTGGTTACCTGATTTGTTTAATGAATCTTTGATTTGTTGAAATCTGCGACTGCAGGCGGATCGGCTTTTGCCTGAAAGGGTTTGCAGGTCTTTAACGGTAAGAAAAATACGATAATTCATGATAGTTTAAAGTTTATCGGGTTTATAAAGTTTTTGACTTCAGGATATACGGCAGGCCAGGATTTTCCGAGTGGTGATTTTGTATTTTGAGAACACCAGTTTTTTAACCTTCATCATATTGATAACATCTTCCATATTGTATTTAAGACAAAGCCTTCGCTTTTTAGGATTGTACCAGTCTTTGAGCATAGTGAAGATATTTGATTTGTATTGCATGGTCTCCCTGATGATGCCGAATTTCTTCTCCATCTCGCATAGTTTATAGGATTTCATTTTAGGGCCATAAGTCCGGAAACATTTCAGGAGATTTATGCATTTATATTTAGAACGAATATCTACTTTATAGAACTTTTCAAGCATGGCGATATCGGGTCCATAAAAGTAAATGTGGTCAACACCTTTGAAAAGATTCAGGACATTGGATTTCGTCAAAGTATCTCCGTAAAGTTGTCCTTTGTTTCTGAGGTTGTAGGAATAACCTACTAAGAAAATTTTCTGATTTAAGAACCATTCGAGGTCGATGTAGATGTCCATTTGGCGTTTGGTGATTGGGATTTGTGAATGCAAAAATACAATATCAGAAATAAAAAACAAAAGAAAAAATCACATATAGTATTGGTTTGTAATTTATTACAGTAATTACAAACAAAATAGTTCCAACAATGAGGGGTTGTGAACCTATTATGTTTTTCCAAAAAAAAACTCCAGGTGGTTAAGCCTGGAGTTTTACAGTTCCTTTACGGAGGTTTTATAAATTGCTTTTTCTTCGCTTTAAATTAGATGCATATATGTATTTAATGTATTTTCAAACCTTTTTTATGTTTTGTTTTCTGCAAGATTTCAATTCCAGCGTTACAGCTATTACAATAGATTTTGCCATGCATTTTATCAAAAATAACATCATCCCCTATTCTTATTTTGCAAGTGCAATGACTACAATAAGAATCAGATTTAGCGGTGGTTTCGTAAGGGTAAGGAAATTTAGTAATTTTCATAAACATAAGATTTTAAGAAAGTTGAAATAGTTCAATAACAGAATGAAAGGAAATAATTTTTCGGATTTCCTCTAAAGTGGATTTTGCATCCACAGAGCCGCCTTCTTCATCGGTTCCCAGAATGATGGCGTTGTTTACAAAAGTATAACCCATGACAGAGAATCCGCCTATAATATAGGCCGGACCATGACAAAGGGCTTCGTCATCCAAATAAAAAGTATCGAGGTTTGGCAATATCAACGGGCAGCAGAAAAGACTGCATCCGTTTCCAATTGCTTTGTAAATGGGCCTAAGCCCTTCAGAAATTTCGATTTCGTAAATTTCTTTTTTCAGAACATCAATTTTGATTGCTTTCATAATTTTAAATATTAGGTTAGTAAATTATTTCGGGTTGAATTCTCGATAATATTGCTTCCGTATTTATTGCGGATTTCGTCTATAGATTTTGGCTTTGTGTTGGTGCTTTTATATTCTGCCGGCCGGTAATACCATAAAACTTTTTTAGGGGCAAAAAAGAAACCTGTTTTTTTCAGAATCTCCTTATGTATAAAAGTGTTTCCGCTAACCCAAATCCAGTTTCCAATGAGTTCAATGGTTAAACCACTTAAACCAATGATTTTATCAATGATATCGGGGTATTTAATAAACTCGTTTTTATCTTCTTCTGAAATGTCGGACAAATCAAAAAAAGGGTTTTTGAGGATGTTTTTATATTGCAGGTTAATTTCCTGCATGGTGGCGGTTGTTCCGCCTTTGTCGGGATGGTGAAGCATGGCGAGTTCTTTATATTTTTTCTTAACTTCTTCAAGGCTTCTGCAATGTTCAAAATAGTTCGTTTTCATATTTTTGGTTTTAAGGATTAAATCATGCCTTCATCAGCAAATGAAAAAAAAGTGTTGGGGGTTAAAATAATATGGTCTAGGGTGCCAATATCTAAAAGGCTTAAAGCCTCTTTGCATTTTTTGGTTAATTTGATATCTGCATCGCTTGGCTGAATGTTCCCTGATGGGTGGTTGTGTGCCAAAATAACAGAGTTTGCCAGGCTGTCAATTGCATATTTTGCAATTATCTTGATATCAACGACAGTTCCTGTTGTTCCACCCTGTGAGATTTTAACATAACCAATGGTATTATTAGCGCGGTTTAATAGTAGGATAAAGAAACTTTCATAAATTTCGATATCATCGTAATAAAACTGTTTTATGTAATCATAACAGTTTCGGGAGGAAGTAATTTTTGATTTTAAAAAATTAGTATCCTTTTCTTTAATTATCAAAGAATACTCTTTAATGGCTGATTTGTAAGTTTTCATATTATACTTTAAATTTAGATATACACTTGCATAGCATTTGCTTTTGCTTTTCTTAGCGGATAGCTCCTAAAGATTTTTTATGAAGGAAGTCTAGTATTTGAGAAAAAGTTTCATACCAAATAGATAGTCTATTGATGAATGAAACTTTTTAAAAAAAAGGGAAATAATTTTATTCCAGAATCAATCATCTATTGATAAATAAAAATATTTACCGGTACTTGACTTACAAGATGAAAATCTAAGAAATTTGTTAAGAAAAGCAATAGAAAATCAAGACTCTATGTTTTGAAAAAACATACAAAATATTCCAAAAAATAAAAACAATATGTAATAGTTCGGGTTTTATGAAAGGAGCCAAAATGGAAGAAATACAGTTTAAAAGGTGTGGGAAGAGATCCTTTGCATCATTCCGCAATAATATATTATGCAAAGGTTTGCTTACCGCACTGACAGTTAATTAATTCAATAACATTAAAAAGGCTCTTTCAGTTTCGGTATTCCGAAATTAAAAGAGCCTGACAAAAATAAAGAAACATTGATTTAATAAACTGTTTAAACCAATGGATGGAATGGTGGTGAAAAGAGTAAAATCCGAATTATTATTCCGCTAAGGAAGGGCTAGCGCGGAAAAACATGATTGACTACTAGCCTTAGGTACGACAGGTGTATGTGGTTAATGATGTTTTTTGGCAGATAACAAAATTATCAATCAACTAAAATATCAGATTAAATCATGATAATGAAAGATTAAATCATGATAATGACAGATTAAATTGTTTAATAAAAATAGGGTTACTCCTTTACAATCTTTCTGCAAATAACCGTTTTTCCACTTACCAATTTAATCAAATATATACCTGATTTGAAATCATTTGTTTTTACAACAGTCTTTTCAAAAACATTTACTTGAGAAACAACTTGCCCTAATGAATTATAAATTTCAAATCCAACATTTTCATTATCCCCTGATATTTCAATTATTAATTCATTCCTAACTGGGTTAGGATAAATACTAACATTAGGTTGCAAATCAATTGTATGAACTCCTGTAAAAATAAGATTTATTATATTTGAGGTATCAGAGTAGCAAGCTCCATTATTTGTAATAACATAATAATTTCCTTGTGCTGTAGGAATGTAATAACTATTAGTAGCACCAATAATTATTCCAGCCTGATTATACCATTGATTACCGTTACTAGCATTTGAAATTAAACTATCCATATGAATACTAATAACAGGAGTAATTGGGGTTGCTCCGACACCAATATGAAAAATATTTGACACCACAGTATCATCAATAAGACAACTTGCATTAGAAATTAATCTTAAACTGATATCGGCATCATTTGATAAAGTACCAATAGTAAAAAATGGTAAGCTTGAGGGTAATATTGTTCCATTCATTTTCCATTGGTAAACTGGATTCGATCCTTCATTATCCACATATGACCAGATATTAACATCCTCATTATTGCAAATCAAATTTCTATCGGCTTCGATATATGCTGTAGGCATAACGTTATTATTTACAATGATCGATATTGGATTAGATAATAAAGAAGCAGGAATAGCGCAACTCATATTTGATGTCATTTGAACCTGAACGAAATCTCCGTTTTGTAGAGTTGAAGTGTTAAAAATAGCGCTATTTGTACCTGCATTTGTTCCATTAACTTTCCATTGGTAAACAGGAACGCCACCATTGGTAGGAGAAGCAGTAAATCCCACTATTGTATTTGCACAAACTGTGGTGTTATTGGCTACTATACTTATCGCAGGGATATTAGCTACATTTATTGTAAAACTATTACCAGCTACACCAGTAACTGATGGATTTGTTGATGATACTCTTATTTTATAGGAAGTTCCATATAAGGCACTAACAGGCAATGTACATGAAACTGACCCAGAGGTTACAGAAGCTACAGAATTAATTACTGTTGGATTTGCAAAGCTACCCACACCATCAGATAATTCAACAAAAAATTGATTACCAGAAATAAAATTACCGGTAGTAGTATAAGGTACATTGATTGTTGACCCTGCACAATATGAAGTTGGATTTATGTTAGCCGTATTAATCGCATTAGGTACTGAGACAGTAACTGTTTTTGAAATTTGGTTAGGACAAAGTAAATTTTGACCAACACCATTTATAGCAACCGTCCCAGCATAATAATAACTACCTAAACTATATCTGAAAAGCCCTATAAATTGGTGTGTCCCTGTGAAATTTCCTTCATTAATAGTAATCTCTCCAAAAGTAACACCAACATTAATTGCAACTGACCAACAATTACCGGAAATTGAATCTCTAATCTCAAATGTTCCTGGCGCTGTAAATTGTGTTCCGCTATTCTTCTTTATCCTAAATTTAATGTTGCCCAAAGAATCAATATTGTAAACCATTAACTGCAATAAATTGCCGGAATATAAATTGTTATTTGTGGTATTGCAGGTTAGGCTGTATATATTATTAGTTGGACAGGCTGCGTAAGTTCCAACTGCAGGAATTGTAGAATAAGAAAAGTTTTGGTAAGTTGAGTAAGCGTAAACTACATTATAGCTTCCAGCTCCTAATGCAGAAGGGCTAAATATAGCTGCAGGAGTCCCATTGATTGTAAATGTTCCTCCCAAAGGAGAACCTAAGTTTGTAAGTGTTACATCTGATGCGGTTGTTAGATAGCTGTTCTGTAAACCGTTAATATTAACTACTGGAGTTTGATTTATACTAAATGCATTGCTTTCAGCCCCTGTTGTTGCAGGGTTCGTCGCACTAATCCTTATTTTATAATTTGAACCATTAGCAATTCCAATTGGTATATTGCAATTTATTGTTCCATTACTCATACTTGTAATAGTACCAATTGTCACAGGATTAATAAATGAACCACTTGCATCTGATATCTCTGCTTTAAAAACATTGCCATTATTAAATGTACCAATTAATGTATAATTTATATTAAAGTTGGTAGGAATACAGTAAGATGATGCAACTACAGTATTATTAATAAATTGTAACTGAGAGCCAGTATTGGTTTTATAAATGCCTTGATAACTGGCAAATGCATTATTTTCATCAATACTAAAAAAAGAGGTGGGATCAAAACTTAATGGATAAGTGGTCCATGTTTGACCACCATCAATAGTTTTATTTATTTCATAGTTCCCATAAACGTACCCAGAAAGATCATTTAAAAATGTTACGCCATATTTATTCGTTCCAGTAATATTTAACTGGTTCCAAGTATTGCCCCCATCTATGGTACGAATTACATTTGAAGTCCAGTAGTTAACTGCATATCCTGTATCTGCATTTAGAAAACATAGTGATTTTATTACACCAAATCCACATCCTGAAATTTCGCTGGTCCAACTTTGCCCGCCATCTGTTGTTTTTAATATAGTACCTGCCCGACCAGAAACCCAACCTGTATTAGAATTAACAAAACAAACAGAACTTAAACAAGTAGGAACATCCAATAATTTATACCAGTTAGTGCCTCCATTTGTAGTCTTGTAAATTTCCCCGGCATAATCATTAGAATTATCAGCAGTAACACAGTATCCAAGATTTGAATCTACGAAAAACATACCAGTAATGCATTTATTAGTAAATGCTGGTTGCATATTCCAAGTAATTCCATTATCTGTTGTTTTATATAAATTACCAAATGTTCCTCCAATCCATCCATTGTTGCCTATAAAAAAAATAACTCTTGTTACGAAATTAAAGTACTTATATTTCCATGTTATTCCACCATCTGTAGTTTTAAATAATTCACCATTAACACCAGCTGCCCAACCGATTTGATCACTTTTAAAATAAAGACTACTAGAACCATAGTTGTCTTGATAGGAAAATGCATTAGTTAATTTAGCCCAACCATTAGAATAAGTATTAGCAGAATTTATATTTGCAAGAATGCCTGCGCTTGTGAATTGGCAACTCCCAGATGCAAGTCCATCAGTTTGTAAATAATCAATCGATGAGCCAGTGCCATTATATTCTATGACAGAAAAATAATAATCGCTATTTGTAATAAGCCCTGTTATATTAACCGAAGAGCTTGCTCCATTGTAAACAACTTTTGCAGTATTGCAATTGCCAAAAGAAGAACCTTGAGTAAAATCAGTATTTGCAGTATATTGTATGCCATCAACTGGAAAAGGGGGATAACTAGTACTAGCAATGACAACACGTCCTATTCCATTTCCATTTGTCCATGATAAAGTTGCCGAATTATTAGTAATGTTGTTTAATTGAAAATTTGAAGATGGAATCGTTGGTTGATTTGGATTGTTTAATACAATAGGATAATATACAATATTGTTGTTTTCGTTTGTTTCATCAGCTGCATTTAGTCCATCTGCAAATACTATTACCCAATAATTTCCAGAAGGCAAATAGCTTGAAAATTTCACAGTATGACTTTTATTACCATTAGATTGTTGTGGATCCAGCCAGCCATACACCGCATCTTGTGCGCCATTTAAAGTAGAATCAGTGTTTATGAGAAATGTTACATAGCAAGTATTAAACGATTCTACTCCACTTAAAGTATAGTTTACCATCAATTGACCTCCTGATTGAATTGTAGAAGGAGTTACTGAAACATTACTTAGTGAATAATCAGGTAAATGAGGTAGGAAATTAATTTGCATACTTTTTTGGTTGTTATTTTCGTTACATTCGCTAATATGCCCTATATATCCACCAAAACCGTCATCATCAACGGATGCAATTAAATATTTAGTTCCTGTCCAACTCGATTGGGTCGCGTAAGAAGTAAATGTATAACTAACTGATTCATTTGGCTCTAATGCATTAACAGTAAATGAGCCCATCAACTCTCTTGATAGATCAATAGTGTCATAATCACAAACATATATTCTGATTTGGCACGACGAAGATGGTAATAATCCCACATTTGATACAGTATAACTTATATTCATAGTATTGCCTGCCATTATAGTTGTAGCACTGCAACTTAGATTCGTAATGATAAGATCTGGATTTGAATAAGTCGCGGCATAAACCGTAATCTGTTTAGTAATTGACACATTTAAACCTGTATTAGAGTTATAATTAGTTAATGTCACATTATATACACCAGCCGTTGAAAAAACCACATTAGGTACCGAAATTGCAGAAGATGCAGTAATATTCGCACCTGCAAATGTCCAGCTACAGTCAGTGTAATTCGATCCAAGACTGTAAAAATTACATACAGAACCTGCTATAATAGGATTCGGATCCCAATTAAAATCAACAGTTGTGGTTGGTATTTGAGGAATATGACAAGTTGATGTTAGATGACCGGAAACCAAATATTTTGCTTCCGAAGGGGTGTCTGCATTATACTCGTAAATATCAACAATATAATATATATTTGACTGTAAACCTGAAACAGTAAGTGAATTACCTGTACCGGTATATACGACTTTTGTGCTGGAACCACTAATAGCCGGGGCTGCTGTAAAATTAGAATTACCAGTATAAACCGTTCCGTCAACCGGGTTATTTACAGTAGAACCTTGAGGAGTAAGTGTTACTATACAATAAGCTCCATTTCCTCTGCTCCAGTTAAAGGTAATTGAACTGTAATTAACACTCGTAAAATTAATGTTTGAGGATTGTATAGTTGGAGCAGTTGGTCCAGTAGGCGGGGTAACAGTAATCGTAATATAGGCCTCATTAATTTCACCTTCCGATGTTCCAGATAAAAAATACAAATGATAATCAGTATTTGAAGATACAGTGGGGGCAACAAAATTAACTTTTCTAAAATTTGGATATTGAGAAAGTGTAGTCAGCGTACCACCATCTACGGTCCAATAAAAATATAAAAGATTTCCATCCTGATAGTCCGAATTTGTTCCTATATCTCTGGTTTCTCCACTTGCCATAGTAATATTTCCACTTATTGATACTGGCTGGTTTCCGGTTGGACTTGAGGCTATTTCGAACTTATCTCCGATGACGGTGTAATTGCTGATATTTAATGAGCTTTTTAACGAAGTGGTGTATTTGAAATTATACGCATTTAATAATACTTTTGACATTAATTTCCTGTTCACATAATTAGTACCATTTGCCAAGATAGAAGTACTTTGAATTTCGGCACTGGAGGCTGGAAATAACCCTGAAGCCAAACGTTCCACAAAATTATAATTCCCGTTGACAGTAACAATTTCGTTTATCCGGTTTATATAAGTTTGGAGTGTTTGATCTGAGCACGTATAATTTATTTTTGAACCACTAATTCCATTCCCATTGGCAATTGTGTTTGCATTAATATCAGAATTATTTAATTGCAGGCCGTTGCACAAAATTTTAGCAAATTGTGCGGCTGTAATATTAGAATCCGGGTTAAATTTTGTGTTTAAAGAAATATAACCTTTATTTCTAAGAGTTTGGATATATGGAAATGCCCAATGCCCTGTACTAACATCACTAAAGGTTCCGCCTGTTGTTGAAACATCAATATCATATAAACCTAATTTCAAGGCTGCATTTACAATTACTTTAGCCATAGCCGCCCTCTTCAGATTGTCATTTGGAGCAAAACTTGTAGTTGATTTTCCCTTAAAGAAACCA
>CAYYQJ010000065.1:0-10100 GCA_964473775.1 uncultured Bacteroidales bacterium
CCAATTGCAACATATAGTAATATTTCCGGACCACAGGACTTTACAGGATTGGGAGCCGGAACATACACACTGAATGTGATTGACAGTAATGGCTGCCCCGGAAATATTACCGTTACTATAGCTTCATTAACTAACCTGAATCCTGTTATTACTGGCGACACCATTGTATGCTTTGGCAATTACAGTATTCTAGATGCCAGTGCAGGTTATTCTTCTTATTCATGGTCAACAGGGGCTTCAACACAAACAATTAATGCTACCACAGCAGGTACTTATTCAGTCACTGTTGCTAATGGCAGTGGGTGCACAGGAAGCGCATCTATAAATTTGATAGTTATAAATATCAATGCAAATTTTACAGCCAATCCTCAATCCGGCAGTATTCCTCTAATTGTTACTTTTACATATACGGGTACAGGAGCAACCTTATGGAGTTGGGATTTCGGAGACGGAAGTAATTATAATGGTCAATTCCCCCCAGCCCATTCTTATGGTTCATTAGGTAATGATACAGTTGTTCTTATTGTTTCTTCCGGAAATCCTGATAATTGCAGTGATACTTCCAAGCTTATTATTGAAGTACAAAAACCATCCTCACTTATAGTTCCCAATGTGTTTACACCAAATGGAGATCTCTATAATAATGAGTTTAAACTAGAATATAAAGAGATTGAAACTTTTTCATGTATGATTTTTAACCGTTGGGGAAAGAAGATATTCGAATGGACAGATATCTCAAAAGGATGGGATGGAAAAACCAATGGGGGTAGCATGGCTGCTGATGGCGTTTATTATTATATTATTGAGGCAATAGGTTTCGATAAAGTAGAATATAATTTAAATGGTACTGTTACTTTGTTAAGATAGTTTTGCATTTTTAAAATTTAGTAAGATACAGCATGATTATGTTAAAGTTTTTATAATCTCCGGAATTTTACTTCTTAATTCGATTTTTTTTACTAATGTTGTACCTTGTTTTTATAAAATAATTTCTCAATCTAAATATTCATTTCCATGGAAAAGGTTTTTACTTTCCCGAATTTAATTAATTATAAGAAAAGTCGTGTTGCACTACGCAAAGGCTGGTTTTATGGTATTATACTGTTTAGCATATTATTAGGTGCTAATCAAAAAGGTTTTTCACAATCAGGAAACTGGTCTGTTGATTTTACTACTCCAAAAGTATTTATCGAAAATCTGGGGCAATTCCAAATTCCCGGTTCATCTGATGCGGTTCAATTTGCTTTTGACGGTGTAAAAACCAGAATCTACTTTTCTAAAAAAGGTGTTTCTTACTATTTCTTAAACAAATGGAAAAAAGAAAAAGGAGAGGATGAAGCTGAAGAAATGCGTAAACACAAAGTTACATCGGCCGAGGAATGGAGAGCCATGGAAATGGAGGAAAGGAAATTGGAAGTTAAGCAGGATTTAGTAAACATGAATTGGGAAAATTCGAATCCTGATGTTGAAATAATTGCCTCTGACGTAACGCCAGATTATTATAGTTATTCTTATAAAGTTAAAGATGGAACTGAAAAACACGTCAATCATGTAAAGGCCTACAAAAAGATTCTTTATAAAAACCTATATCCGGGTATCGATGTGGAATATGTATTTCATCCGGAAGATGGTCTTAAATACTCCTTGATACTTCATCCAGGTGCAGATATTTCGAAAGTAAAAATGGTTTATTCTGACAAAATCAAAATTGATAAAGATGGAAATGTACATATTCATACTGCCTTTGGTGATATTATAGACCATGCCCCAAAAACATTTCATGCTGAAAACCAATCTGAAATAATTAGTTCTTCCTTTGTTCAGGATGGAAAAAGTATTTCTTTCCATTTGAACAATTACGATAATTCAAAAACTATAGTAATTGATCCATGGACAGTAGGCCCAACTAACTTGCCAGGCTCAAACGCAGTTTGGGAATGTGCGCGTGATGCTGCTGGGAACGTTTATCTTATTGGTGGAGAAACTCCATTGAAACTACAAAAATATAATTCTGCAGGTGTAATACAATGGACTTATAACACTCCTTATGATACTTCGAATGGGGGTATGTGGCTTGGAACGTTTGTTACTGATTTGGCTGGAAATAGTTATGTTACTAATGGTTCATCTGCTAAAATTGTGAAAGTTAACACAACCGGTGGTGTAATGTGGTCTGCAAATGGCGGAGGAATGGATGAGTATTGGAATATCGCTTTTAATTGCGACCAAACAAGTCTAGTTGTTGGAGGAACCAGAATTCCTAATGGTTATATCTTTTATATCAATACTGCAAATGGAAGCGTTCTTAGTGCCCTAAATGTTGGTGCTGGAAACTTATTTAGTTTCCCTCCTAAATTACCTGAAGTGCGATCAATAACTGCATGTCACAATTCCAGGTATTACTATCTATGTTTGGATACATTAGGATGTATTGATGACAATTATAATCCTTGTGGGGGCCTCTCACCACAAATTTTCAAAATAAATCATGGGCTCAATTTTGCTTATAAATGTGAGAATTTTCGTCCGAATAATGGAAATGGGGGAATAATGGCAATTAGGGCTAATGCAAATTTTGCTTATACTCAAAACGGCTCTATAATCCAACAAAGATCATTGGCAAATGGAGCTGTAATCAATACTGCTCCTATTCCCGGAGGTTCTACAATTTCAGGTTTTGGGGGTAATCAGGCAGGAAATTGTGGTATAGACATTGATTCCTGCGGAAATGTTTATGTAGGCTCGTCTAATGGTGTTTATGAATTCGATGCTAACCTCAATCTAATTACCTCAATCGCTACTGCATATAAAGTTTATTCAATAAATGTAAGCACAAATGGGGATGTGGTATTTTGTGGTGCAACCGGTACATGCAATACCAATGGAAACAGGGCTGGAAAAATTCAATCAACAAATATTTTTGCTGCCTGTAGTCCAAATTTGATGTCATGCTGTAATACCAATATATGCCCTGTTAATCCAATTTGCGATACCATGCCTGCATTTAATTTAAGTTCTTCGCAAGCAGGAGGTGTTTTTAGCGGCAATGGAATTATAGATGCCAATTTAGGCACATTTGATCCTGCAACAGCAGGGGCAGGTGTTCACACTATCAGTTACACTTTATCCTGTGGGGTAGGCACTTTAGATATTAGTGTGCTGCATTGCGGAGCACCATGTCCACAATTTACATTCAATATTTCAACAACCCCTGCCTGTATAGGCTCCACGAATGGAACAGCCACAGTTACAACAAGCGTAGGAACTGCTCCTTTTGTATATCAGATCATTGATAGCGCCGGAGGTATTGACACTTATGTTAATGTGGTTGGAGCGCAAACTATGTCTAATCTTCACTCGGGGACTTATACTTTAGTAGTATTGGATGCCAACAATTGCGTGGATAGTACTACAATTACTATAGGTACATCAACAAACTTAACACCAACAATAACCGGACCAGCAACTATTTGTTTAGGCACTACTGCAACACTTGATGCAGGAGTTTATGCCACATATTTATGGTCTACAAATGATGTAACCCAAACACTCCTTATTAATGCAGCAGGAACTTATTTGGTGACAGTGACAGATGCCGGAGGGTGTACAGGATCTGCAACTATTACAGTTGCACAATCAAATAGTTTAACTCCAGCTATTACAGGTATTCTTACTATTTGTCCTGGAGTTTCAACTACGCTTGATGCAGGTGCAGGGTATAATCAATATAGCTGGTCAACAGGTGGAAATACTCAAACTATAAGTGTTTCATCGGGAGGAACCTATTCAGTTACAGTTTCTAATGCAGCAGGATGTACAGGAACGACCTCTGCCACTGTAGTTTCGATTGCATCACTTCCAGTAACTGCGAGTGCTGTTCCACAATCAATATGTCCCGGGAATCCTGTTACTTTAACTGCAACAGGTGGACAATCTTATGTTTGGAATACAACGCCGCCAAGTACGGATTCTGTTTTTATTGTTAATCCTCAAACCACAACAACTTATATGGTGACGGCTACTTATTCAGGATGCACCAATGTTGCTTCTGTAACCGTAATAGTTAATTCAACTTTAAATGTAACCGCAAGCAGTACCAATGCAGGATGTGCTTCTGACAACGGAACTGTAACCGCCGAAAATCCGGGAAGTGGGTGCACTTATATATGGAATACTAATCCACCACAAAATAGTCAAACTGCTACAGGCCTTGCTGCCGGAAATTATTCAGTGACCGTTGATTGCAATGGCTGCTCAGGTTCAACAACTGTAGCCGTTATTAAAGACCCTGAACCTATTGCAGGATTTTATACCAAGCCTGATATTATAATACTCAATGGAAGCCCTGTAAGTTTTTATGATCAGTCTGTTGGAAATATTTCGCAGTGGTTGTGGGATTTTGGTGATGGCACCAATGGATGGGGAAATCAGGTGAATCATGTTTATTCTGATACAGGCAATTTCAACATCACTCTTATTATTATTGATCCACAGGGATGTACTGATACTGCTCATGGAACTATTCATATTTATCCTGATTTTGTACTATGGATACCAAACTGCTTTACTCCAAATGGAGATCATGATAATCCAGTGTTTAAACCAGTAGGTGTAGGAATTGATCCTGCAAACTATTCAATGGTGATTTACGACCGTTGGGGACGCGAATTTTTTAGTACCAAAGATATTAATGAAGGCTGGAACGGAACCTACATGAATAAATATGAAAGAGTTAAAAGTGTTGAAGGAACCTATGTTTACCTTATCAACGTAAAAGGATTAAATAAAAAGAAATACAAATATAAAGGTATTGTTACCTTAATTTACTAATAGAAATTTTCAGTAATGGATTAATTTCTTGCGGATAATAATTCGCGCAATCCAGAGTCTTCAAACAAATAACTTTTTTTTTGAAGACTCTGTTTTTTTTAGATAATTTATTTAAACACTTGGTCATTAAAAAATATTTGTAATTTAGCCTAATCATTTTTCTTTCACATCTTATGTCTCGGTTTGGGTCCTCTTCTTTTGATTCATATACCAAAGCCTCCACTTTGGAAGGAAAGGATTTTGCCTTTACCGACCCTATATTAGATTCCCCGGTTTTCATCTTAGATATATTGCTTATAATCAAAAAAGTAGGCAATTTTACTCTAAAAAATCTCCGTAGAATTCTAGAAAACTGTGGTAGAATTCCAGAAAACTGTGATAGAATTCCAGAAAACTGTGATAGAATTCCAGAATTCTGTGATAGAATTCTAGAATTCTGTGGTAGTTTTCTTGGAAACTATCAAGGTTTCCGGGTGAAATACGAAGGGCTATTCGGGCTAAATTCCGGCAAACCGATAATACATCAATTCCTACAGATGATAACCTTAAAAACAGAAATATTTTGAATTGAAACTCAATATCCTTGTAATTGATGTTTTCATTCTACAGGTTTTATGATTTATTAACGCTACGATTCAATATTAGTTCGTAATTTTGAAAAAATATTCTATTCTTAAATCCAAAATCAATACTTCTATGAAAAAACTCATTTTGGTAGTTTCTTTGCTGCTAATCACATTTTCCATTTTTTCTCAAACTTATTACGGCAAAGATGCACAAGCTATTATACCCGGCTCGGAGATGGTAGTGAAGGATGCGGTGTTAAAAACGCCTTCTTTTATCCGTTTTGCAAAAGGTGGAGAAATACTTTTTAATCAATTTGAAACCTGGCTGACCGACCATATTAAGATAAGTAGCGATATGGGGTTGACTCTGATTCGTACAGAAAAAGATGAGTTGGGTTTTGTTCATTATCGTTATCAACAAACGTATAAAGGAGTTCCCATACATTCCAATATCTTTGTTATTCATGTAAAAGAGGGTATGATTGAAAGCATGAACGGGCAATTGTTTGGAAGTATGGATGCATCAGCCACTGCTTCAATCACTGAAAAGGATGCATTAAATAAAGCTTTGGCTTTTGTTGGAGCTGATATTTACAAATGGCAGATTCCTGCAGAAGAAGAATTATTGAAATACATACAAAACAATCAAAAAGCAAGCTATTATCCTAAGGGTGAACTGATGATGGTTACTTGTGATAAGAACTTCAAGAGTGTAAATTATCGGTTGGCTTATCGTTTTGATGTTTATGCTCATCATCCTATGAGTCGGCAATGGATATTTGTGGATGCTTTGAATGGAAAAGTATTGCTGACTTTGCAGAGAATCATGAATGAAAATAATGAAGCAAACGTTAATACCTCGGCAACTGCGGCTACTAAATATAGTGGGACAAGAACATTTATGACTGATTACACAGGAACAACATATCGTTTGCGCGAAACAGGCAGAGGATTGGGAATTGAAACTTATAATATGCAAGGAGGAACTACCTATGGGACGGTTGATTTTACAAATGCAACTACCTCATGGACCGGTACTAATACGGCTCATGACGAAGTGGCACGTGATGCACATTGGGGAGCGGAAATGACTTATGATTACTATAGTATTAAGCAAGGAAGAAATAGTATTGATAATGCAGGTTATAAATTATTGAGTTATGTTCATGCAGATCTTGTCGGAATGGGTTATACTGATAATGTGAATGCTTTTTGGGATGGAACGCGTATGACTTATGGAGATGGAGATGCAACCTATTCTCCCTTAACCACACTTGATATTTGTGGACACGAAATTACTCACGGGCTTACTTCAAATACAGCAAATCTTAACTATCAGGACGAATCAGGGGCATTGAACGAAGGGTTTAGTGATATATTTGGAACAACTATTGAATTTTATGCCAAGCCTCCTTCACAAACCGGAAACTGGACCATTGGCGAAGAAATCGGCGCTGCTTTTCGCAGTATGTCGAACCCAAATCTTTATCAGCAACCTGATACCTATCTGGGAACCAATTGGTACACCGGCACGGGTGACAATGGAGGTGTTCATACCAATTCGGGAGTGGTTAATTTCTGGTATTATTTGCTTTGTCAGGGCGGAACAGGAACCAATGATAATGGCAATGCTTATAATGTTACAGGGCTTACGATGGCAAAAGCCGAAAAGATAGCTTTCAGAACATTGACGGTTTATTTGACTAGTTCTTCAACTTATGCTGATGCTCGAACAGCTTCTATACAAGCTTGTGCAGATTTATATGGCGGTTGTTCGCCTGAATCTATTTCAACAATTAATGCATGGTATGCTGTGGGAGTTGGGGCTGCTTATTCGGCAACACCTACCCATGCCGATTTTGCAGCTTGTCCGGTGAGCCAATGCAGCAATGCACCTTTCAACGTTCAATTTACCAATGCCAGTACTAATGGTAATACTTATAAATGGTATTTTGGCGACGGAAATACGAGCACACTTAGTGCTCCTTCAAATAATTATTCCACTAACGGAGCTTATAATGTGAAATTGGTGGCTTATGGAGGCACCTGTGGTTCGGATTCTATTACCAAAAACTCTTTTATCACTGTTGGGCCTTCGTATCCTTGTCAGGTTTCTGTTCCTGCAACAGGAACCGGAACTACTCAAACCAATTGTACAGGAACCTTGTATGATAGCGGACTTTGCAGTGATTATGCCAATAATACTTCAGGTACAATTACTATTTCTCCTTCAGGAGCCACCTCAGTTACCATCACTTTTAATTCGTTTAATTTCGAAAGTGGTTATGATTATTTATATGTTTATAATGGGCCAAGTACTGCATCGGCACAGTTTACAGGAAGCCCCTTTTCAGGAACCAACTTACCCGGGCCATTAACCTCAACAGGCGGATCGATAACTATTAGACAAACCAGCGATGCAGGTGTAACTGCTTCGGGCTTTTCGTTGAATTGGGCTTGTTCTACTCCGGCATCACCTCCGGTACCGGCATTTGTTGCCAACACAACCAGCAGTTGTACAGGAACCATTAGTTTCAGCGACCTTTCGGCAAACGCACCCAACGCCTGGCTTTGGAAATTTGGCGACGGGCAAACCTCCACCCTGCAAAATCCAACTCATACTTATAATGCCAACGGCACATACACCGTTATTTTGAAAGCGTATAATACTTATGGGAATGATTCTGTTACCAAAACCAATTATATTAGTATCAATATGCCAACAGGGCCAACAGTTACAGGGGCAAGCATTTGTCCCGGCGCTACTGCTGACTTATCGGCATCAGGAAACGGAATTTTGCTTTGGTATGCTTCGCTGACAAGTAATACGATTTTACAAACAGGCAATAATTATACTACGCCAATTTTAACTTCAACCACAAACTATTATGTGAAAGATAGTGTTGCAGGAGCTTCGTATCATGCAGGTAAAACGGATTCGGTGGGCGGCGGAAGCATGTTTACAGCTACCAATGTTCATTACGAAGTGTTTGATTGTTATGTGCCATTGATATTGCAAACCGTAAAAATTTATTCGGGGGCAGCGCAGACCGGAAAAATAATCAGCCTTCAACGTTCATCAGGCACAACACTTGCTTCGGCTACAGTTAATTTGGTAGCTGGTATCAATATAGTTCCACTTAATTTCACACTGCCTGTTGATACCGGATTAAGACTTGTTGGGCCAGCATCTCCAAATATGTATAGAAATACTGGCGGATTTACTTACCCTCTGACAGTTGCAGGAAAGCTTTCGATAAAACGAAGCAGTGCCACCCCAACCCTACGCTATTATTATTTTTATGATTGGGTGGTGAAAGAAGCTGATTGTGTGAGCCCACGTATGATGGTAACAGCCACTGTTAACCCATGCGCAGGAATAGAAACCAATAATGATGATGCTAATATTCAGGTTTATCCAAATCCAACAGATAATGATTTGAATATCGACATCAGTGGAATGCCCAAGGGGGATGTGTTGATTGAGATTTATAATTTGCAGGGACAAAAACCTTATTCTCAATTATCAGGAACGGATTTAATGGCATCTTTTCATAAAACAATTGATGTAAGTAGTTTTTCGAAGGGGGTTTACTTTTTAAGAGTACAGGAAGGGAAGAAAAATATTTTAAGGAAAATAGAAATATTTTAATCACTGAAATAATCAAGCTGAACCATTGAAAATGAAATATCTTAATACAAAAAAAGACTACTAAACCTTTAAAAATAAAATGCAATTCAGTTTTTCTACAGAATTGAGAAATAACTTTGCATCCAAATTCAAAAAAAATTATAAAAATGAAAAAGATTATTGCTATTTGCTGTGTAGTATTTATTGCAGGATTTGCAGTTGCACAAAACAAAACTACCGGAACCCAAACCAAATCGACCACAACCGGTACAGATCAGAAACCTAAAGTTGAAAAAATCAAAACACCGATGAAAACGGCTGAATTGATGAAAGAAATTACCGACTATGTTACAAAAAATTATGCCGGTTACACAATCAGTAAAGCTGAAAAAGTATCTACTGACAAAGTTATAACCTTTGACGTAGTGGTTGCTAAAGGTGAAACAAAGTCAACTTTAACTTTCAACGATAAAGGCGCTTTTGTTAAAGCAAGAGTACATCCTGTGGCTACACCCAAACCAACAGAAGAAAAGAAGAAATAATTTTTAGTGGAACAAGCATTCTCCGGTTTATTTCGGGATTGTTTGTTTTAGGTTAAAACCGGACTTTATGTCCGGTTTTTTTTTGTTTATGAATGTTTGTTTTGAACCTGAGATATGTTAGAGAATGATGAAGTACATAGAGCTATAAAATCGGTTCAAGAATCAAAGCGGGAGTTTTTTAAGTTTGATTTCTAATTTAACAATTTTACCTTTAGTAATGCCAAGATTTGTTTTATGTTGGGTTTCATAAACAGGATGTTGGGCTGTTAGAGTGTAATTGTCGGTTGGAAGGCTAGCCAGGCGAATGTAGCCTCGACGGGATGATTTTATCTTATAGGTTTTTATACCATTGGTTATGGCGACATTAACTTTTGAAAGTGGAACGCCAGTGGCATCGTCAAGGAAGCGAAAAATTATGGATTTGTGACGAACACCTGTTGGTTTGCCTATTTTGACTTCAGATTGCCATTTCTTTGATTTGTCAGGAAGATAGGACCAGATTAAATTGCCAATGAGGCTTTTTACTTCGTC
>CAYYQJ010000066.1:0-10051 GCA_964473775.1 uncultured Bacteroidales bacterium
TTTAGGATTAACTTCCGTTATATGCCCATTTCAGATAAGTGGCTCCCCAGGTGAAACCGGCGCCGAAAGCAACGAGAATTATATTGTCGCCTTTTTTCAGTTTTGGTTCCCATTCCCACAAACATAATGGAAGTGTTCCACCGGTTGTATTGCCGTATTTTTCAATATTAATCATCACCTTATCACTCGAAAGTCCCATGCGGCGGGCAGTGGCATCAATAATGCGCAGATTTGCCTGATGGGGCACCAACCAGTTGAGGTCGTCGGCAGACAGATTGTGTTTTTTCATCATATCCACCGAGATATCTGCCATTTTAGAAACAGCCCATTTAAACACTGCTTGTCCTTCCTGATAAACAAAATGCTCGCGGGCATCCACCGTTTCGTGGCTGGCAGGTTTTACTGACCCCCCTGCTTTCTGATGCAAATGTACCGCTCCCACTCCATCGGATTGAAAAAAGGAATCAATAATACCTAAGTCTTCTGTGGTAGGTTCTAAAAGAACAGCTCCGGCTCCATCGCCAAATATCGGACAAGTGGCTCGGTCGGTATAATCAACAATAGCCGACATTTTGTCGGCTCCCACTACAATCACTTTTTTATGAGTACCTGATTCCACAAACTTTGAAGCTGTGGTTAGTGCATATAAAAAACCTGAACATCCGGCATTCATATCAAAACTGAATGCATTCCGAATGTTCACTTTATCAGAAATAATGTTGGCAGTTGCCGGAAATTGCAGATCGGGAGTAACCGTTGCACAAATCAGCAGGTCGATATCTTCGGGGCTGGTGTTGGTTTTTTTCAACAACCCTTCTACGGCAGCAGCGCCCACAAAGGATGCACCCATGCCTTTTTCACGAATGATGTGTCGTTCTTTAATACCAATGCGCTCCATTATCCATTCATCGGTTGTATCCACCATACGAGAAAGCTCCTCATTGGTCAAAACATAATCCGGAACAAATCCAAAGACGCCTGTTATTGCCGCTTTTCTTTTCGACATCAAGCAAAAAATTTAAGAAAGAAAGGCTGAATAGACAGAATGCTTAAACCTTTGTCTCAGTTTTTTCGATTGCTGGTTTGCCTTTATAGAAACCGCATTCTGCACAAACTCTATGATATACAACAGGAGTTCCGCAATTTGAACAAACTGCTATCAAAGGAGCTTCAGCTTTATAATGAGTTCTTCTTTTTGCTGTTCTGGTGGTTGAAAACCTTCGTTTTGGATGTGGCATGATATTTAATTTTTAAATGATATTTTTTTTAGTGCGTCCCAACGGGGATCATTTTCTTGTTGAACGTTTAATTTATTCAATATTTTAATAATTTCCGGATTACAAACGCTTTTTCCGCTTTCATCTTCCGGGTGTACTCTTTTTATTGGCATCATCAGAACTATGAATTCATAAATATCCTGACTGATATCTATTTGAAATTGAGAAGCTGGAATCACCTTTACTTCATCATCTTCCTCAGTGGTTTCCTCACCAAATTTCACAATAATTCTTTCATTACCTGAAATATCCTGAGGATAAACTTCAAGACATCTGTCGCAAACACAATTTACATACCCATGAATGTCGAATTCGAAAGTCATCATGGTGGTTTGCTTGTCAATTTTCATGACAACCTTTACCTGAGCATCAGTAATTTCAGTGTATTCAAATTCCTCAAAGAATTTATTATCAACAATAAATTCCATGGTATGAATACCTTCTGACAGTCCTGAAAACTGTATGTTAAAATCCTTCAAATGGTTCACAACAAGCCACTTTTTTAAAAGTTTGCAAAGTTAAGCCTTTTTTTTAATTTGGATGATTATTTTTAATTGATGACTAAGATTATTGTAAAATTCTTATTTAAAAGCCTTTTCGGGCAGTCCATCACCACTTAATTTCAATTGATCGAAATAATCAGGTACTTTTTTTCCGCACAATTGGTCCACATAAAGCTTGGCAAGATACTGTCCGAGCATAAATCCTTGTCCTCTTAATCCAATAAATAAGCCCAGTTCGGTATCAATAATCATTCGGGGCTCTATATAATATCCTGCCCAGATGGCCTGAAAACCAACTGACGAAAGCTGAGGAATCCAATCCACAAATATTTCGGTAGCTATTTCGAGAAATTCTTTTGAGTTTATTTTGATGTTTTTATCAGCTTCCTGTGGATCGAAAGCTGGTGAAGCACATCCGATTATCTGACCTGTTTCGGCCAATTGCTGACCATAAACTGCCACAAATCCTTTGTATTTCCTACGGTCGATAAGCATATCCAGTGGAGTATTGTTCAATCCCATCATCGGCAGACGCCTTGTAATAAATGCCTGATGTTTCACAGGATATAATCCGGTTTGTACGCCCAGCATCTTTGTGAATTTTTCGCCTTCAGGCCCTAATGCATTGATAAAAACTTCGGTTTGATACTCAATATATTTTTTATCGTGATTGCGAACCAATACCTTAAATACTCCGTTTTCTTTGCTTACATTGATAAGCTTACAATCTTCTAACACCGAGCCACCGTTTTCTATACCTATGCGGCGAATCAAATCAATAACCCGACCCGGAGTGGCCTGCCAGCAATTGTTGGTAATAAGTGCTCCTGAATATTTATCTAGATTGGGATTCAGATATGGAGAAATCACTTCAGTAAACTGTTTCGGCCCTACCATATAAGCATCCGACCAGGCCATAGAATCTTCGCAGGTTTTATAGGTGGCTTCATCGTGAGCAAATGTTACATAACGGGTTGAACGGAAATCGATGTTTTTTACTTTCTGTAAATCCTTAAATATTTCAAGATTATGCTGAGCGATATCGGCAATTTCGGGCAAACTGAAAGCAGGACGCCCTCCGGCAATGTTTCTCCATGAAGCTCCTCTTCCAAAGTTAATCATCACAGGTTTCATTTTGGCTTCCGCCAGATAACGGAACAAAGCACTGCCGCCTATGCCGCCTCCGGCAACCAGCGATGCTACCTTCACCACCTCTGGTTTTGCGCCCTGATTAGATACTATAATGGTATCCTGTTCTTTTTTAGGATAAAGCTCTCCGAAATTTATCTGATTTGATAAGGGACCGCGTGGCGTTGCTTCGCCAACAATAGAAATATCATAATTTCTCATCATCTGTTTCAAACGGCGTATGCAGCGTTTTCCGCGGCAGGCTCCCATCCCCAATCGGGTGGTATGTTTTATTTCATCTACCGAAATAAACTTGCGGTCGCCTATCACTTTAAGAATTTCATTTAAGGTAACATCGTCGCAATGGCAGATGTATTTTTCGAGTTCACCCGATTTTTCTGTTTTAATAAATTCAACCGGAGTTGGATAGGCATCTTTCACAATAAATCCCCTGACAGCAGTGAGCGCTTCGCCATGAATGGTAAGCGATTTCACACGTACCACATTGGTTTTATTGGGTTTTTTCAACTCTTTTTCTATGATGCCTTCGCCCAGTTTTTTTCCGTTATTATCCACCAAAAATACTTCCGATTGTTCGTTTACATGATATTCTACAGGAAGAAACAACCAATCTTTTTTCACCGCATAACCAAAAATGGCCAGGCCAGGACATTGATAAACACAATCCATGCAGCCTATGCATTTTTCGAAATCGATGGCAGGCACAGTGCTGGTGGAGGTTTTGGTGATGGCGCCATGCGGACAGGCAAATTCGCAGGGGTTGCAGGCAAATCCGTACAGGCAATCAATCAACACAAAAGGTTTAGCATTCATGCGTTCGGCATCAGGCATATAAGCATCCTGAATCACCTTTATGGGATGTTGCTGCGAATCTATATATTCTTTTGAGGTGGCCAGATACTCATCATAATTGTACCTTTCGGCCATTTCGTTCAATATTTCAAAGGCAACCTGTTTGCCCCTGACCACGGCGCTGGTTCCTTCGCCAATGCGAATGGCATCGCCGGCTCCGAAACAACTACGCCCAAAAATTTCGTTTCCTTTTATCAGCAACTGATCGTCGGGCACAAGGCCTGTGCAAATATTAATGGCATCAATGCCGTCAATAATTTTTTCCGTTCCCGGGATGGGATTAAAGTTTTCGCATTCGGCAACCACCGCACCCACAATACCATCGTGGTTTTCGTTGGGCAATGCTTTTATTAATATGTGTGATAAAATCACGGGAATGCCCAATCGGCGAACGCGGTTGGCCTGCACCGGAAAACCGCCTTCGTGAGGCATGGCTTCTATGATGGCTTTTACATTGGCGCCTGCCTGCATCAACTGATAGGATGTAAGATATCCAATATTTCCGGCCCCAACAGTCAGCACATTTTTTCCCAACAGGGTAAACTCGTTGTTCATCATTTTCTGAACCACGGCGGCTGTATAAACGCCTGGTAAATCGTCGTTTTCGAAAGCAGGCATAAACGGAACCGCACCTGTTGCAACCACCAGATGGTCGGCATCCACAAAAAATATTTCTTCGGTCTTCAGATTTTTAACTGCCACGCGTTTTCCTTCCAGTATGTCCCAAACGGTGGCATCCAACATAATCCCATCATGATTATCGCCTGCCAATGTGGTGGCAATATCAAATCCACGCATGCCTCCAAACTTTTGTTCTTTCTCGAAAAAGAAAAACTGATGGGTTTGCATCAAAAACTGACCTCCAATTTTATCGTTGTTATCCAACACAATGTTGGCAATATGATGTTTGTTGAGCTCTTCGCGGCAAGCAAGTCCGGCAGGTCCGGCACCTATAATCACCACATCGGTTTTATAAATTTTATAGGGCTTGGCCGAATTGGTTTCTACAATATCCGGGGTGTAATCTTTCGGGATTTCGCAGACTTCTTTAATGCCATCCACCACAGTGATACAGATGCGTTTAATTTTGCCATCTACCAGCATTTCGCAGGCTCCGCATTTGCCAATGCCGCATTCGAGACTCCGTTCGCGGTTTTTGAGGCTATGGCTATGAACAGGATGCCCCGCCTGATGCAGCGCTGCCGCAATGGTGTAGCCGCTGTGGCCTTCTATTTTTTTTCCTTCAAATAAAAATGTTACTTTTGGTGTGTCCTTTACTTCGAGTATGGGATGTGAGTTGATTTTTAGCATGATTGTATAGTATAATGAATCCGGGAAAATTATAAATTTTGGCAAAATTAAAAGATTCGGAATTAGTAAAAGAATTTTTCTGAAAAATTATTAATATATTTGATTCGCTAAGGCCGAAATTTATTTTACAATTAAAAAAAAATACAGAAATATGAGTGATAAACTACAGGAATTTAACGAGTATCGCGCCAAAATGAACGAGAAACTTTTGGCAGAAGACAATCTGGTGTTGAAACGTTTTTTCAATATCGACACCAATGCATATATGGAAGGCGCTTTGCCTGTGAAAACCAAAGAATTGATGGGGCTGGTAGCTTCTATGGTGTTGCGCTGCGACGATTGCATCAAATATCATCTGATAAAATGCCACGAACAAAACCTCAGCCGCGCCGAACTTTTCGAGGTTTTTGCCATTGCCAATTTGGTGGGAGGCTCTATTGTGATACCGCATACACGGAGGGCGGTGGAGTTTTGGGATGAGTTGGAGGGATAGGGGTCATTTGTCATTGGTCATTGATCATTGGTCATTGCCTGCCTGCAGGGAGGCAGGGTCATTTGTCATTTGTCATTTGTAATAGGGAAAAAGGGAGAGTTTTTTTATTGATAAATCTCTTCTTGCTCATGAAAAATATTTTTTTTTACTTTTAGAATAAACCAAAGTTTTTTTTGTTTACCTTTGATGCTGTTTTTAGAATTATTTGTAAAGAAAGATTATTCTTGCTGTCATGTACCGAACATCTGGTGCCATATTATTATTTTCGGACGGAATACCAACTTCCGGTATCTCCGCAAAGGAAAAATTTGCCTTTTCGGGAAATCTGAAACATCTTGTAAATCATGATATTACTATATCAGCGATTCAATTCGACATCACAGAAAGTTATTTTGCTTCATACGGAAGTCCGTATGATACCAAAAGACGTCATTTTGGCAGATACGGAAGTCTGTATGATATAAAAAGACGTTATTTTGGCAGATACGGAAGTCTGTACGACACAAAAGAACGTTATTTTGTTTCATACGGAAGTCTGTACGACATAAAAGAACGTTATTTTGCATCGGTCGGAAGTCTGTACGATATGAAAAGACGTTATTTTGTAACGTTCGGACTTGTGTATGACATCAAAAGACATTTTCTGCTTTTTAATCCACAAGAAAATTTTTATCATTTTAGTTTTTCAGCAAATTGTACAACCCTTATTAAAAATACAAATCATATATTATCTGGCATTAACAAAAAATCAAAAATATATTAATATCAAAACTTTACGAAAATGAAAAGAATCTGGCATTATGCCACCAATCAATTGCTTGTAGTTTCAAGAGGAAACTTTAAAAGAACCATTAAACTATCGCGTCAGCACATTCAGCGTCTGAAAAAAGCTATGGATGCAAACCCCGGCGACCTTGATTATGCAAAGGCTTACAACCGCTACCTGCCTCTGCATCAAGCATTGGAAGCTGCTTATGCCAACTGGCAAAGCAAGGGCGGGTTGCAAAAAGGAGATACACTGAACCTGATTCAGTTGCTCTCTTTGCTTCCTGCAAAAATTAATAAAATAGATGTAAAAATACAGGCGTTTCACGATAAGGGTAGTCAGCGGTGGACA
This sequence comes from uncultured Bacteroidales bacterium, assembly GCA_964473775.1. Lineage (GTDB taxonomy): Bacteria > Bacteroidota > Bacteroidia > Bacteroidales > CAIWKO01 > CAIWKO01. The sequence continues at coordinate 6,703 of CAYYQJ010000066.1, forward strand.
CAACTCTTTCCACGTGCTCATAAACCCTTTTATGAAGGAACTCAGGATACTAAAATGGATGCTGTTAATACATTGATTGCCTCTATTGGCACAGAAGCCGACCTGGCTCCTGTGAAACTTACCTTACAGGGTATTTTTACTGAACTGATAGCCGCCAAGGGCGAACAAACGGGCGAAAAAGCGCAGAAAGCCACCGGCAGCAGCGATTTGGAAACCGCAGGATATAATGCTATGGTAATGCAATATCGTAATGTAGGATTATTTATAGATAAGTTTCCTGAAGAACCGGAAAAAATTTGCGCCATGTTTGATGTAGAATCGATTTGTAATCCAGAACAAACCATTTGGAAAGGACGTCTGGATTTTTCGGAAAAAGAAGCTATGATGATTCACACATTCGAAGCAGGCGATATGATTCGCGGAAAAAGCGTCGAAGGGGGTGGTTTTATGCTCTATCTGGCAAGCACACCGGGCGGAACAGATAGCGAAAAGGTAGTGATAGAAGAAGGTAGGGAATGGAAATTTGATGTATCAGAATTTCATGTAACCGACTATTCCGTGAACCGCTATCTGACCATAATAAATATGAGTGATAATAAAGAAACACGGTACTTGATAGAGCTTTATTAGCAATGAAAGGAAACTGCGACACAGAGAATTGCATTCTCTGTGTCGCAGTAATCAATAAAACGGTATCTTTGAAGAAATATTCACCATCCTAAAAATAAAATATAGACCAACAAAACGTAATGCTTTCAGGAAATAGGGGGAAATACAATTTGCCGGGAGCGAATAAAAATATTTAGCTTAGTAATTACCTTTATATAAAAATATCAGCCTATTCATGTTTAATAATTTTAAAACCAAAAAAATTGAAAAAAGCATTCACAATTTATTTAATTACTATTCTTTTCGGTATAGCTGAAATTAATGCAAAGCCACCGGAAGCTAAAGTAAAACCCTGTAGCAATGTTGCCGGAATTGATGGTCAACAGGCAATAACTACTGTTTATAATGTATCAGGAATTGATACCATTTGGCAGGGTCAAACGGCAACGGTTGTAATGGACGGATCGGATGTCGGTTTTAATTATCAGCTCATACTCAACGGCGAAATTTACGGCCCGGAAGTGGCAGGAAACGGATTAGCAATAACATGGACCGTAACTAACGGCGGAACTTACACCGTATTAAACGGATACGAATGGATGAATGGAAATGCTGTTATTACCCTTCGTTCTTTTTATAATGTATCAGGGTCGATTACAATATGCCAGGGCCAAACGGCAACGGTTGAAATGGATGGCTCGGATGCAGGATTTGATTACCAGCTATTACTCGATGGAGTAAATTACGGTTCGGCTGTCACAGGAAACGGTTCTGCCTTAAGCTGGAATGTAACATCCGGCGGAACCTACAGTGTTATATCCGATGCAAATGCGATGAATGGAAATCCAATAATTACCATTCGTCCTTTACCCGGCGATCCCGGGCCAATTGGCGGAGAAACTAATGTGATGCAGGGCGATGGAAATATTGTATATGGTATTAGTGACACTATACCCTATGCAGATACTTATGTGTGGAATCGTGGAATAGGGTGTGGAGGATATGAGGGTAATCCTGATTGGAACTTATGTGTCTCTGTTGATTTTGGGTGGTGGGAAGGTGGAACCTTTGCACAGGTGACCGTTCATGGTGAAAATCAATGCGGCTCCGGACCTGAATCTGCTATTAGCGTTAGAGTTCGTGAATATCCACATGCACCTACCTCATTGCCAATGAATCCGGGGGGTTCCTATTGTGAAGGCGGCGCAGGTTATGAAATATCAATGCCTTACTCAGAAAGTTGGGTAGTTTATACCCTTTCCGGGGATAATGGCCTGAGCACTTCTATTGGAGGAAATGATGGATTTCTGTCCTTTGGACTGTGGCCTGCCGGACATTATACAATTGAAGGTTCTAATTTTTATGGTTATGCCGGTATGACAGGATCGGCTGATATTATTGCAGAACCGGCAGTTGAAGCTGAACTTTATATAGACTTTACACCTTCTAATCCTGGCCCATTTATGGACTTTGCAATATGTGAAGGAACCACAGCTCTCATTCATGCAAATCATTTTAATGGAGGAGAAAATCCTGTTATTTCCTGGACTATGAATGGTGTTAGTCTTCCGGTTATAGGTGATACTTTTCTATTAGACCAACCTCCAGGTCTTTATGGAATTAGCTGTATTTTGACCTCCAGCTTACCGTGCGTATCAAACAATCCAACTCCTGAAGTATATCTGGGGATAACTGTAGAAAGTATTCCAGATCCGCCAATAAGCTCAGGAAATGTTGTGGTATATAACGATGCATTGCCTGCAACATTAGGATGTTATACTATTTCTCCTGAATTTGGGGTAAATTGGTATGATGATGCAGGAAACCCATTGAATGTTGATCCCTGGGCTTATGCTTATACTACCTCTGATACCGGAACTTACTTTGTTAAAACTACTGATCCCTGGGGTTGTGAAAGCCAGACAAGTACAGCAATCACCTTATCTATCGTACCTGATACGATAATGGGCAATATTAAAATTTTCCTTGAAGGATTGTACAGTAATTCAGGCATTATGAATCAGGTGCAAAATAACTCAGTCCCTGTATATGGAAATGGAATTGCAGAAATTCTTACTGTTGAACTTCATGATGCCTTAGAACCCTATGGCATTGCTTATACTTTTAATAATGCTGAATTGCAAGCCAATGGTACAATATCCCTAAATACTCAGGCGGTAAAAATTCCCAGTTCTTACTATATTGTTGTGAAACACCGCAACAGCATAGATACATGGAGTGCACAGTCAGTAGATTTCAACGGTCAAGGACCGTTCAATTACGATTTCAGTGTTGCGGCATCGCAGGCCTACGGAGATAATCAGAAATTGAAGTCTGGAGGCATTTATGCCATTTTCGGAGGCGATGCCACCCAGGATGGAATTGTGGATGGCTCCGACATGTCGGTTATTGATACTGCAAGTAAAGCCATGCTGCATGGTTATTACCCAGAAGATATGAATGGGGATGGAATTGTCGATGGGTCGGATATGGCCATTATTGATAATAATTCAGCGGCTATTGTGCAGGTAAGGAGACCGTAAGGAAATTATGCAATGATATCATTGAGGGGGTTAAATACTGCCTGACAAAGAAAAAAACTTCTTCAATTCTTCAACCATATTTTATTTCACAAATACCCTATCCAAACTTTCCTGCATTTCCTGAGGAGAATAAGGGTGGGTAATGATTTTTTTATTGGCATCCAGCAAAAAGAAGGTGGGTGTACTGTTGGCATTAT